>JAZFVR010000243.1:0-6036 GCA_036447835.1 Alphaproteobacteria bacterium
CGGCCGAGGGCATCCCGCAGATCGCCGCGGTGATGGGCTCGTGCACCGCCGGCGGCGCCTACGTGCCGGCGATGTCGGACGAGGCGGTGATCGTCAAGGGCCAGGGCACCATCTTCCTCGGCGGCCCACCGCTGGTGAAGGCGGCGACGGGCGAGGAGGTGAGCGCCGAGGACCTCGGCGGCGCCGAGGTGCATTCGCGCACCTCGGGCGTCACCGACCACTACGCCCGCGACGACGCCCACGCGCTCGCCATCTGCCGGCGCATCGTCAGCCACCTCAACCGCGTCAAGGCGCCCGCGATAGAGATGCGCGAGCCCGAGGAGCCGGGCTGCGACCCGGCCGAGATCTACGGTCTCGTGCCCACCGACGTGCGCAAGCCCTTCGAAGTGCGCGAGATGATCGCCCGCATCGTCGACGCGAGCCGCTTCGACGAGTTCAAGGCGCTCTATGGCGCCACGCTCGTCACCGGCTTCGCGCATATCCACGGCTACCCTGTCGGCATCGTCGCCAACAACGGAATTTTGTTTTCGGAATCAGCACTCAAGGGCGCGCACTTCATCCAGCTTTGTAGCCAGCGCGGCATTCCGCTCGTATTCCTGCAGAACATCACCGGCTTCATGGTCGGCCAGAAATACGAGGCCGGCGGCATCGCCAAGGACGGCGCCAAGATGGTGATGGCGGTGGCCTGCGCGCGCGTGCCCAAGCTGACGGTGATCATCGGCGGCAGCTTCGGCGCCGGCAACTACGCCATGTGCGGCCGCGCCTACGGGCCGCGCTTGCTGTGGATGTGGCCCAACGCGCGCATCTCGGTTATGGGCGGTGAGCAGGCGGCGAGCGTGCTGGCGCAGGTCAGGCGCGACAACATCGAGGCCGGCGGCAAGAGCTGGAGCGAGGCCGACGAGGAGGCGTTCAAGGCGCCGATCCGCGAGCAGTACGAGAGCCAGGGGCATCCCTATTACGCCAGCGCGCGGCTGTGGGACGACGGCATCATCGACCCGGCCGAGACGCGCACGGTGCTGGCGCTCGGTCTCTCTGCGGCTCTCAACGCGCCGGTCGAGAAGACCACCTTCGGCGTGTTCAGGATGTGAGACCATGAGCGACGACAGCGTGCTCTTCCGCGCCTCGCCCGACGGCGTCGCGATCGTAACCCTCAACCGCCCGGAGGTGCACAATGCCTTCGACGACGCGGTGATCGCGCGGCTCTCCGAGGTCTTCGCCGATCTCGCCGGCGCCGACGGCATCCGCGCGGTGCTCATCGAATCGACGGGCAAGAGCTTCTCGGCCGGCGCCGACCTCAACTGGATGCGCCGCGCCGCCGAGTACGGCGACGAGGAGAACCGCGCCGACGCGCGCGCGCTGGGCGAGATGCTGCGTCGTCTCGACACGCTGCCGCGGCCGACGGTGGCGCTCGTCCAGGGCGCGGCCTACGGCGGCGGCGTCGGGCTGGTCGCCGCCTGCGACATCGCCATCGCGGTCAAGCACGCGACCTTCAGCCTCAGCGAGGTCAGGCTCGGGCTCGTGCCGGCGGTGATCTCGCCCTATGTCATCGCCGCCATCGGCGCGCGCCAGGCGCGGCGCTACTTCCTCACCGCCGAGCGCTTCAACGCGGCCGAGGCGCGGCGCATCGGCCTCGTCCATCGGGTGGTCGACGGCGTATCCGAGCTGCCCGGGGCGGCCGAGGGCGTCGTCGCGCAGATCTTCGCCGGCGCTCCCGGCGCGGTCGCCGCCGCGAAGGACCTGATCTTCGGTGTCGCCGGCCGGCCGATCGACGCGCACCTCATCGACGATACCGCGCAGCGCATCGCCGAGCGACGCACCCACGACGAGGCGCGCGAGGGCGTCGCCGCGTTCCTCGAAAAGCGCCAGCCGAACTGGGTCGCATAGGCCACGGTGTTCGACAGCCTGCTCATCGCCAACCGCGGCGAGATCGCCTGCCGCATCGCGCGCACGGCGCGGCGCATGGGCCTGCGCACGGTCGCGGTGCACTCGGAGGCCGATGCGGATGCGCTCCACGTCGCGCTCGCCGACGAGGCGCGGGCGATCGGCCCGGCGCCCGCGTCCGAGAGCTACCTGCGTGGCGAGGCGATCCTCGATGCGGCGAGAGCCACGGGCGCGCAGGCGCTCCACCCGGGATACGGCTTCCTCGCCGAGAACGCCGCTTTCGCCGACGCCTGTGCCGCCGCCGGCGTCGTCTTCGTCGGACCGCCGGCGCGGGCGATCCGCGTCCTCGGCGACAAGGGGGAGGCCAAGGACCTGATGAAGCAGGCGGGCGTGCCGGTGCTGGCGGGCTATCACGGCGCCGCGCAGGACGACAAGGCGCTCGCCGGGGCGGCGAAGCGCGTCGGCTATCCGTTGCTCATCAAGCCCACGGCCGGCGGTGGCGGCAAGGGCATGCGCGTGGTCGAAAGTGCCGCGGGGTTCGGCGCCGCGCTCGCCGCCGCGCGGCGCGAGGCGAAGGCCGCGTTCGGCGACGATCGCGTGCTTCTCGAACGCTGCCTCGAGCGGCCGCGGCACGTCGAGGTGCAGATCTTCGCCGACGCACATGGCAACGTCGTTCATCTGTTCGAGCGCGACTGCTCGCTCCAGCGCCGCCACCAGAAGGTCGTCGAGGAGGCGCCGGCGCCGGGCATCGACGCCGCCCTCAGGCGCAAGATGACGCGGGCCGCGGTGACGGCGGCGCGCGCGGCGGGCTACGTCGGCGCCGGCACGGTCGAGTTCCTGCTCGATCCCGACGGCGAGTTCTACTTTCTCGAAATGAACACGCGGCTCCAGGTCGAACACCCGGTGACCGAGATGATCACCGGCCTCGATCTCGTCGAATGGCAGTTGCGCGTCGCCGCCGGCGAAACGTTGCCGTGCGGACAGAAGGCAATAAGGAAGTCGGGGCACGCGATCGAGGCGCGCATCTACGCCGAGGACCCGGCGCGCGACTTTCTCCCCGCCGTTGGAAAAATCCACCACCTGCGTGCGCCCGCGGAAGGAAAACATCTGCGCGTCGACAGCGGCGTGCGCGCGGGCGACGAGGTGAGCGCCCATTACGACCCGATGATCGCCAAGCTCGTGGTCTGGGACCGCAACCGTAAGGCCACGCTCGGACGATTGCGCGCGGCGCTCGCCGGTTTCCAGATCGCCGGCCCGGCGACGAACCTGGCGTTTCTCGCCGGCGTCGCCGCGCACGCCGATTTCGCCGCGGCCAGGGTCGATACCGGTTTCATCGACCGACACCGCGAGGCGCTGATTCCGCTCCACCGGCCGGCGCCCGATGCGGTGCTGGCGCTCGTCTGCCTCGACATGCTGCTGCGGCGCGCCGCCGCCGTGGCGCGCGCCGCTCGGGCCTCGCGCGATCGCTTTTCGCCGTGGCACCTGGTCTCGGGCTGGCGGCTGAACGGCGCGGCGCGGCATCGTTTCCGCTTCCGCGACGGCGACGAGGAACGGGTGGTGACGACGCGCTTCGGCGCCGACGGCTACCGCTTCGAGTTTTCCGCCGGCACGCTCGCGGCGCGAGGCGCGCGCGACGAAAGCGGCGATCTCGTCGCCGAGCTCGACGGCGAGCGCCGCACCGCCACGGTGATCGAGTGCGGGCGTGAGGTCACCGCCTTCGTCGACGGAACCGCGTACCGGCTGCGCCATCACGACCCCCTCGACACCGTCGACGAAGACGACGCGACCGGCGGCCGGCTCAGCGCGCCCATGCCCGGCCGCATCGTCGCGGTCATGGTCGAGGCCGGCGCCGAGGTGGCGCGCGGCGCGCCGCTCCTGGTGCTTGAGGCGATGAAGATGGAGCACACCATCACCGCGCCAACCGACGGCCGCGTGGCGCGCCTCAACTACGGCGTCGGTGATCTGGTCGAGGAGGGCAGGGAACTTCTCGCCTTCGAAGCGGAAGGAGAGGGGTGACATGACGCTCCCCGATAGCGTGACGCTCGTCGAGGTGGGCCCGCGCGACGGCCTGCAGAACGAGCCCCAGCCGGTGCCGACGGCGATAAAGGTGGCGCTGATCGATCGCCTGGCGGCGGCGGGCCTCAAGGTCATCGAGGCCACCAGCTTCGTTTCGCAAAAATGGGTGCCGCAGCTCGCCGATGCTGCCGACGTCATGGAAGGAATTCATAAACGAGAAGGCGTTAGATACCCGGTCTTGACTCCGAACATGAAGGGCTTCGAGGCCGCGGTGGCGGCGGGGGCGGACGAAGTGGCGGTGTTCGGCGCCGCCTCGGAGACATTCTCGCGCAAGAACATCAACTGCTCGATCGACGCCAGCCTCGCGCGCTTCCGCCCGCTGTGCGAGGCCGCCGCCGCGCGCGGCGTGCGGGTGCGCGGCTACGTCTCCTGCGTGCTCGGTTGTCCCTACGAGGGTGAGGTCGCGCCGGCGGCGGTCGTGCGGATCGCCCGGGCGCTCCATGAGATGGGCTGCGCCGAGATCTCGCTCGGCGACACCATCGGCGTCGGAACCCCGGCGAAGGCGCGGGCCATGGTCGAGGCGGTCGCCGCCGAGGTGCCGATCGAGCGGCTCGCCGCCCACTTCCACGACACCTACGGCCAGGCGCTCGCAAATCTGCTGGCGGTGCTCGCTACCGGCGTGCGCGTCGTCGATGCCTCGGTCGCCGGCCTCGGCGGCTGCCCCTACGCGCCCGGCGCGGCGGGCAACGTGGCGAGCGAGGACGTCGTGTACATGCTCGACGGCCTCGGTATCGACACCGGCGTCGACCTCGGGGCGCTGGCCGAGGCGGGGCGGTTCATCTGCACGGCGCTGGGGCGGCAGCCGGCGTCGAAGGTTTCGCTCGCACTCGAGGCCAAGCGCCGCTGACCGGCCGGCCGCCGGGCCTCTCCCCGTTAACATTGCGTTTACGCCTCGCGGATTAGGATTTTATTAGCCAATTCGCCCGCGAATCGCCCGATTCGCCGAATCCGGCTCGCAATTGACGCCAACCCGGTCGCGGCAGGTACCCCACGTGGACCATGTGGACAATAAGCGGTTCGAGCGACTCAGCGTCCTGATCGTCGACGACAACCAGCACACGGTCGATCTGCTTCGCGAGATCCTGCGCGCTTTCGGCGTGCCTACCGTCGACGCGACCGTCGATGGAAAGAGCGCCCTGCAATTCCTCAAGAGGAGATCGGTCGGATCTCGTCATCTGCGACTGGGAGGAGAAGCCGCTCGACGGGTTCGCGTTCACCGGGCTCGTGCGCAGCTCACCCGACAGCCCGAACCCTTTCGTTCCCATCCTCATGCTCACCGGTCATACCGAGATGGACCGCGTTCTCATGGTGCGCGACTCGGGCGTCAACGACTTCGTCGCCAAGCCGGTGTCGCCGGCGCTTCTGTTGTCACGGATGCGGTCGGTGCTCGACAATTGGGGCGATTTCGTAAAGGCGGGGAGCCGCATTGCGCCGAACGACGGGCGCGATGGATCAGCCCATGGGATAGAACGCCGTCCCGGGCCTTTCCGGGAGGTGCCGGTGATCGACGCGGACTCCGAGCCGCAACCAGAGGCTGCCCCGGCATCGAAGGGGAAGCCGCCGCCGCCGCGCGACCAGCGACGGCCAGCTCGTGCGGGGCGGTGTTCAACGGGAATTGATTGGATGAAACGCTTGCCTGCATATTACCGTGAACGCCCGCAGCCGGAGGCAGACCGTTCGTCTGGCGACGCCGACGGGTCATCCACCTCTCACACTGTTGCAGGGAGCGGGCCTGTGGCCGTTTTCAGCGCACCGGAATTCGACGACCACGAGCAGGTCGTCTTTTGCCGCGACCGAGCGACCGGCCTGAAGGCGATCATCGCCGTCCACGACACGACGCTCGGGCCTGCGCTCGGTGGCTGTCGCATGTGGCCCTACGTCTCGGAAGAGGACGCGCTCACCGATGTGCTGCGTCTGAGCCGCGCCATGACCTACAAGCACGCGCTCGCGGCGACCGGGCAGGGCGGCGGCAAGGCGGTGATCATCGGCGACCCCAAGCGCGACAAGACGCCGGCATTGCTCCACGCATTCGGCCGTTTCGTCGACAGTCTTTCGGGCCGCTACATCGCGGCCGAGGAC
>JAZFVR010000244.1:0-5934 GCA_036447835.1 Alphaproteobacteria bacterium
CCATGAGCGCATCGTCGCGCGCGGCGAGCGGCGCGCCGAGCGCCGCCGGGCAGGCGACGAGAGAGCTCACCCCGGGCACCACCTCAACGCGGTGTGTCTCGGCGAGGCGGCCGAAGAGGTACATGAACGAGCCGTAGAAGAACGGATCGCCCTCGCACAGCGCGGCGACGTCGCGCCCCGCATCGAGGTGGCCGGCGACCGCGCGCGCCGCCTCGTCGTAGACCGCGTCGATGGGGAAGCGCCCGGCGTCGAGCGGCATGCGGATGGCGATCTCGGTCTTGGTGCGCGCGATGTGCGGCGCCGCGATTCCCCGCGCCAGGCTCTCGCCGTGCTCGGGTGCGGGATAGGCGATGACCGGACAGGCGCGCAGCAGCCTGAGCGCCTTGAGCGTTATCAGCTCCGGGTCGCCGGGGCCGACGCCGAGGCCGTAGAGCGTGCCGGGCGTTGATAAGCTGTCAGCCATCAGCCGTCAGCCGTAAGCGGTCAGCCGTCAGCTGTAAGCCGTAAGCTCTAAGCTTTAAGCCGTAAGCGACAATGTTGAGGTGAGCGATCATGCGGGTCCGGTTTTCAGTGTCTTTATGAAAGCGTGCAGCATGCGTTTCACTTCGTTAACGTCTGCATCGAGCGATTGGTGCCGCTCATGTTTCAAGAGATCCAGGTCGCGAGCGAGCAGTAGGTGATATTCGAGCTCGCTTGCCGACCCCAGTGCAATTTGCAAGAACCGCGCGAAATCCGCTTCGCTGCCGCGTCCGCATCCCTCGGCGATGTTCGTTGGAATCGAAGCCGCTGCGCGCCTGGATTGACTGGTCAATCCGTATCGTTCCTCCCCTGGGAACCCAGAGGTGGCCTTGTAAACGGCAAGTGCCAGACGATGTGCCTTCTTCCAAACCTTGATGTCCTTGAAGTTCCTCACCTTCGACGCTCCAACGGCCCAAGAA
Organism: Alphaproteobacteria bacterium; assembly: GCA_036447835.1. Lineage (GTDB taxonomy): Bacteria > Pseudomonadota > Alphaproteobacteria > JAAXGF01 > JAAXGF01 > JAZFVR01. Next base: position 939 of record JAZFVR010000244.1, read on the forward strand.
GTCAGCTTAAGGCTTACGGCTTACAGCTTATTGCTTCACCACCACGAGCTGCGTGACCGGTGCAAGGGCCTGCCAGCCGGAAAATTCACCGAGGGGTTTTGTTCGCGACACTGCGATGCGCACCAGCTCACCGCCCCATCGTTCTCTCGCTCGCATTAATTCGCCCTCGCCTTCCACCGTCACCACGTTCGCAACGAGCCGCCCGCCCGCGGAAAGCGCCTCCCAACACGCCTCGACGACGCCGTGCTCGCTCACCCCGCCGCCGACGAACACCGCGTCGGGCGGATCAAGCTCGGCGAGCGCGGCGGGCGCGGCGGCGGTGACGATGTCGAGGTTCGGCGTGCCGAGGCCCGAGGCGTTGCGCGCGATCATGGCGCCGCGTTCGGCATTGCGCTCGATCGCCACGGCGCGGGCGCCGCGCGCGGCGCGCATCCATTCGATGGCGATCGAGCCGCAACCGGCGCCCACGTCCCACAGCAGCTGGCCGGGGAGCGGCGCGAGCGCGGCGAGCGTCGCGGCGCGGACCTCGCGCTTGGTGAGCTGGCCGTCGTTCTCATATGCCGCGTCGGGCAGACCCGGGGCGCGCGAGTACACCCTGGCGTCGGCGCCCGCGCGGCACGCGACGCAGACGGTGTTGAGGGCGGCGGCGCGCGTCGCCTGCCAGCGCCCGGCGCTGTCCTCGACGCGCCTCTCGTCCGCGCCGCCCATGTGCTCGAGCACGGTGATGCGGCTCTCGCCGTAGCCCGCCCCGGCGAGCAGCGCCGCTATCTCGCCCGGCGTGTCGCCGTCGTTGGCGAGCATCACGAGCCGCGCGCCGGGCGCGAGAAAGCCGCGCAGCAGGTCGAGCGGGCGGCCGTGCAGCGTCAGCGTCTCGACCTCGGCGAGCGGCCACCCCATCCGCGCGCAGGCGAGCGAGAACGCCGACGCCGCCGGCACGATCACGCGCTCCTCGGCGGCGACCTCGCGCGCCAGCGTGACGCCGATGCCGTACCACATGGGATCGCCCGTCGCGAGCACGCAGACGCGGCTGCCGCGCCGGCGCAGGATCGCATCGACGGTCGCAGACAGCGGGCTCGCCCAGGTGAGCCGCTCGGCCGGGTGGTCGGCGGGCACCATGGCGAGATGTCGCGCGCCGCCGACGAGCGTGGCGGCGCCCTCGATCAACGGTCGCGCCACGGGGGCCACGCCCGCGAGGCCGTCCTCGCCAAGGCCGACGATCGAGAGCCAGGGAGTCACGTGCCGTTCCCTCCCCAGTCGTCGCAGGCGAGCGCGTTGACCGCGGCGGCAGCGAGCGCGCTGCCGCCCCGCCGGCCGCGGAGCGCGATGTAGGGGACGCCGAGGCCGCTTTCCATCAGCGCCTCTTTCGACTCGGCGGCGCCGACGAAGCCCACCGGCATGGCGACGATCAGCGCCGGTTTGGGCGCGCCGGCGTCCATGATCTCCATGAGACGGTAGAGCGCGGTCGGCGCGTTGCCGATGGCGACCACCGCGCCGGCGAGGCGGTCGCGCCACAGATCGACCGCCGCCGCCGTGCGCGTCGTTGCCCCGCGTGCCGCGCGCCCGGCGACCCCCGGCTCGTTGAGCGTACACGTCACCTCGTTCGCCGCGGGCAGGCGTGCGCGGATGATCCCCTGGGCGACCATCCCGGTATCGACGAGCACGTGCGCGCCATCGCGCAGCGCCGCGCGCCCCGCCGCGCCAGCGCCGGGCGAGGCGGCGAGGTCGGCGATCACGCCGGGATCGCCGCAGGCGTGCACGAGCCTGAGCGCCACCTCGACCATGTCGTCGGCGACGCCCGTGAGATCGCTCGCCGCAAGCGCGCGCTCGCGCGAGAGGCGGTAGATCGCCGCCGGGTCGCTGAGATAGTCGCGCGCGCCGCGGGTCTCAGTCCGCGGCGGGGACGGGTTTCTCTCTGCGGTCGTGTGCGTGTCGTCGTTCATGATGGTGGTGATGGCCGTGATGGTGGTGGTCGGCGTCGGTGCCGATGCCCTCGACGTGGTGGTGGTGGCTCATCTGCGGCGCGCCGACCGCGTCCTCGAATCCGATCACCTGCTCGCGGTACTTGCACAATCGGCAGTTCATCAGGTTCTCGCCGTCGAGGATCTCGTCGAGCCGGTCGATGAAGGTGTCGAACACCAGCGGGTGGTCGTTGAGGTGGCCCGCCTTGACGAACTCGACCTCGCCGTGGCGCGCCGCCGCCTCGTCGGCGTGGCGGTAGATACGCTTGACCAGCACGCCGGTGAACAGGAAGTAGGGGAAGACGATGACGCGACGGAAGCCGAGCTTTGTTACGCGGTCGAACGCCGTTTCGGTGAGCGGGAAGGTGACGCCCGAGTAGCACAGCTCGGCCCAGCCGAAGCCCATGCCCTCCCACAGCATGCGCATGACCTTGGCGACGTTGGCGTTGGCGTCGGGGTCCGAGGCGCCGCGCCCGACGACGACGAGGCAGGTGTCGGCGCGGTCGATCGGCGCGCCGGTCGCGTTCGCCTGCGCCTCGGCCGCCTCGATACGGTCGCGCGCAGCGCGCAACAGCTTGAGATCGACGGCGAGCTCGCGCCCGTAATCGACGCTGACGCCCGGGTGCTCGGCGATGTAGCGGTTGAGCACCGAGGGAATGTCGTTCTTGGCGTGCGCCGCGGCGAACAGCATGCCGGGAACGGCGAGGATGCGCTTCGCCCCCGCCTCGCGCAGCGCATCGAGCCCTTCGCGGATGATCGGCCGCGCGAACTCGAGGAAGCCGTGCGCGACCGTGTACTGCGGCAGTCGTCGGGCGAGTCCCGTGGCCAGCGCCTCGAACTCGCGGATCGCTTCCGTATCCCGGCTGCCGTGGCCGCACAGCATCACCATCGTTTCATTCACCGGCTCGTTCTCCCCTCTCTGGCGTCGCCTCGTCGATGCGGCGCGCGGTGCCTTGGTAATTGACGCGGCGACGCGCACCAACGATGCTCGCCCCATGCTCAGCGAAAGCGCGCTCGCGCTCGGCCCGCACCCGCTGATCCTGCTGCTGTTCGCGCTCATTCTCGACGCCTACATCGGCGATCCGCCGGGCATCTACCGGCTGGTGCCGCATCCGGTGGCGCTGATGGGCCGCATGGCCGCCGGTCTCGAGCGCCGCCTCAACCGCGAGGAGCGCGGCGCCGTGACGCGGCGGGTGCGCGGCGTGCTCGTCGTCGTCGTGCTCGTGGGCCTTGCCGCCGTCGCCGGGGTCGCGATCGAGCGCCTCGCCCGCGCGGTTCCCTTCGGCTGGTTCGTCGAACTTCTCCTGGTGATGACGCTCATCGCCCAGAACGCGCTTTACCGCCACGTCAAGGCGGTGGCGCGCGCGCTCGAGGACGGCGGCGTCGACGAAGGCCGGGCGGCGGTCGCCCACATCGTCGGTCGTAACCCGGCCAGCCTCGACGAGCACGGCGTCGCCCGCGGCGCCATAGAGAGCTGCGCCGAGAACCTCTCCGACGGCGTCGTGGCGCCGGTGTTCTGGTACGTGCTGCTCGGGCTCCCCGGTCTGCTCGCCTACAAGATGATCAACACCCTCGACAGCGAGATCGGCCACCGCTCGCCGCGCTATCGCGAGTTCGGCGCCACCGCGGCGCGCCTCGACGACGCCATCAACTACCTGCCGGCGCGGCTCACGGGCCTCATCGTCGCGCTGGCGGCGCTGTTCGTGCCCGCGGCCAATCCCCTGCGGGCGCTCGGGGCGATGCTGAGCGACGCGCGCAAGCACCGCTCGCTCAACGCCGGCTGGCCGGAAGCGGCGATGGCCGGCGCGCTCGACCTCGCGCTCGCCGGGCCCAGGCGCTACGGCGAGGCGGTGGTCAAGGACGCGTGGATGGGCGACGGCCGCGCCCGCGCCATGCCGCTCGATATCCGCCGCTCGCTCTACCTGTTCGTCGTGGCGTGCCTGATCGACGCCGGCCTCGTCGCGGCGCTCGCCCTCGTCGTGCCGGCGTAAGACCGCCCGTTCACGCGCCATCGGCGATCTCCAGAAGGCGGTCGAGGTCGATGCACGCCTCGAGGTGTCCGGCGATGGCGTCGAGCGCCGCCTCGACCTCGTGCTCGTAGGCGACGCCGCTTGTCGCGCGCGCCGCAATCCGGTTCAGGTACGCGTGGCGGAAGCGATCGGCGGCGAACAGCCCGTGGAGATAGCTGCCCTCGACGCGGCCGTCGGGCGAGCGCGCGCCCTCGCCGCGGCCCGCGAGTTCGAGCATCGGCCGGGCGCGGTCGGGGCCTTGCGTCTCGCCCATGTGCATCTCGTAGCCACGCACCGCCTCGCCACTGAGCGCGCAGGTTCCGGCGACCTCGGCGAGACGCTTCGCCGGCATGAGCGTCGTGGCGACATCGAGGAATCCGAGGCCTTGCGCCGCGCCGGGCGCACCCTCGATACCGTTCGGGTCGGCGACGCGCGTCCCCAGCATCTGGTAGCCGCCGCAGAGACCCAGCACCCGGCCGCCGCGGCGCCGGTGCGCGGAAATGTCGACGTCCCAGCCCTGCTCGCGCAGGTACGCGAGGTCGGCGAGCGTCGCCTTGCTGCCGGGAATGAGCACCAGGTCGGCGTCGCCGGGGAGCGCGCGTCCCGGTTCGACGAGATCGAGCGCCACGTCGGGCTCGGCGGCGAGCGGGTCGAGGTCGTCGAAGTTGGCGATGCGGGGAAGCCTGGGCACGGCGATGGTGATCGCGCACCTTCGGCCGGCGGTTGCCGCCGGGAAGCTGTCGAGGGCGACCGCGTCCTCGGCGGGCAGGCGCGCAGCCTCGGCCATATGCGGCACGACGCCGAGGCTGGCGAGCCCGGTGCGCGCCGCGATCGCCGCCAGTGCATCGTCGAACAGGCGCGCGTCGCCGCGGAAGCGGTTGACGATGTAGCCCTTGAGCAATGCGCGCTCGCCCGCCTCGAGCAGCGCGCAGGTGCCGACGATGGCGGCGATGGCGCCGCCGCGCGCGACGTCGGCGACGAGCGCCACCGGCACGCTCGCGGCTTGCGCGAAGCCCATGTTGGCGATGT
>JAZFVR010000245.1:0-3115 GCA_036447835.1 Alphaproteobacteria bacterium
CGACCCGCGACCTTCTCACTGCCGACGCCCCGGGGGCTCGCGGCGGCGCTCGATCTCTCTGCGCCCGCGGCACAGGAAGACGAGGCGCGCGCCTTGCTCGAGGCCGCGGAGGCGCTCATTTCCGAGCTGGCGGAACGCGTGGCGGGCGAGGACGAAGACGCCGTTCCGATCGCTCACGCCATGGCGCAGGCGCAGTGGGCTTGGGGATCCTTCGTGATGGCGGCATTGGGCGTGAAGGGCGGCGTCGAGGAAGGGGAAGCGGACAAGAGCGCGGCGGCGCGAGGGCTCAAGGTCTGGGAGCGGCTCCAGGAGTGGTCCGAGCAGGCGCCGGCGCCCGCGCCCGCGAATCTGCCGGTCGAGCCGGCGGAGGCGCGCACCCGCCTTGCCGCGCTCGTCGGCCGGTCGGCGGAAGCGCGCCCGCAGCAGGCCGATTACGCCTCGGCCGTCGCGGCCGCATTCGCCCCGCGCGAGGTCGTGGGCGAGCCCCGCCTGGTGCTGGCCGAGGCCGGGACGGGCGTGGGCAAGACCCTGGGCTACATCGCCCCCGCCAGCGTGTGGGCCGAGAAAAACCGCGCGCCCGTGTGGATCAGCACCTATACGCGAAACCTCCAGCGCCAGATCGACACCGAGCTCGACCGCCTCCATCCCGACCCGGTCCGCAAGGCCGTCAAGGTGGTCATCCGCAAGGGCCGTGAAAACTACCTCTGCCTCCTCAACTTCGCCGAAGCGGTCAACCGCCTCCCCGCGCGGCCAAACGACGCCGTCGCCCTGGGTCTGATGGCGCGGTGGGCCGCCAACACCCGCGACGGCGACATGATCGGCGGCGACTTCCCGGCCTGGCTCGTGCATCTGCTGGGGCGCGAACGCACGCTCGAGCTCGCGGACCGGCGCGGCGAATGCATCTATTCGGCTTGCGAGCATTACCACAGATGCTTCATCGAACGCACCGTAAGGCAGGCGCGCAGGGCCGAGTTCGTGGTCGCCAACCACGCCCTGGTGATGGTGAGCGCGGCGTTGAACGGCCTCGATGACGCGTATCTGCCGACCCGTTACGTGTTCGACGAGGGCCATCATGTGTTCGAGGCGGCGGATTCGGCCTTCTCGGCGCTTCTCACCGGCCGGGAGGCGGCGGAGCTCAGGCGCTGGCTGCTGGGCGAGGACGACCGCGGCGCAAGGCGGCGAATCAGCCGGGCGCGGGGGCTGAAGCGCCGCATCGGGGACTTGGCGGCGCGCGATAACGACGCCGCAGCGGCGCTCGAAAAAGCGCTGCGGGCGGCGCGGAATCTTCCCGCGGAAGGATGGCTGAAGCGCCTCGCCTCGGGCGCGCCGCACGGCCCGACGGAAGCGTTCCTCGCCGGCGTCCGCAGCCAGGTCATGGCCCGCGCCCGGGCGACCGACAATGCTTACGGGCTGGAAACGGAAAAATGCCCGCCCGTCTCGGGCCTGCTGGAAGCCGCGGCCAAGCTCGATTCGGCGCTCGAGGCGCTGGCCACGCCGATCGCCACGCTTATGGGACGCCTTGGCGCCATGCTCGATGAAAGGGCCGACGAGCTCGACACCCCGACGCGCCTGCGCATCGAGGCGGCCTTGCGGACGTTGCGCCGCCGCTCAGAGCTCCCCATCGGCAACTGGCGCGGCATGCTGCAAACGCTTGGCGGCGAGACGCCGGGCGAATTCGTCGACTGGTTCGCCCTCGACCGCGACGGAGGCCGCGAAACCGATGTCGGCATGCACCGCCACTGGGTCGACCCGACGATCCCTTTTCAACAACATGTTGCGGAGCCGGCCCACGGGCTGCTCATCACCTCCGCGAGCCTGCGCGACGGCACCGGCGATAACGAGGCCGACTGGCGGGCGGCGGAGGCGCGTACCGGGGCTTTGCACAGAGGGACCAAGGCGTTGCGCGCCGCCGTCCCCTCGCCTTTCGATTACGCGCGCCAGACCCGGGTGATCGTGATTTCCGACGTGGCCCGCGAGAATGCGGACCGGGTCGCCGCCGCCTACCGCGCCCTGTTCCTCGCCTCGGGCGGCGGGGCGCTCGGCCTGTTCACGTCGATCGCGCGGCTTCGCGCCGTCCACGAACGGCTCGCGCCGGCGCTGGACAAGGCGGGGATCGCCCTTCTCGCCCAGCATGTGGACGGCCTCGATGTCACGACGCTCGTGGACATTTTCCGCGCCGAGGAGGATTCCTGTCTGTTGGGCACCGATGCGGTGCGCGACGGCGTCGACGTGCCGGGCCGCTCGTTGAGGCTCATCGTCTTCGACCGGGTGCCCTGGCCGCGCCCCGACATCCTGCACCGCGCCCGCAGGGCCGCCTTCGGCGGGCGCGCCTATGACGAGATGCTGACGCGGCTGCGCCTGAAACAGGCTTACGGCCGCCTCGTGCGCCGCGCCGACGACGCCGGGGTCTTCGTGATGCTCGATGCGCGCTTACCCTCGCGCTTTGCCAGCGCCTTTCCCGAAGACGTCGCGATCGAGCGCTTCGGGCTCGCCGCGGCCGCGGCCCGCATCCGCGAGTTCCTCAACCGAACTTAAGCGTCGGTCGAAATTCTCCTCGCGCCGAACCGGTCTTGACGGCGCGCTTAAGCGCGGTCTTAAGTGCCCCGGAGCCTCGACGGGGGCGGAGGTCTTGGGAAACGCATGATCGACCATCACACGGCGCTGATCTACACCATGGTCCTGGTGTCTGCGGCGGATGAGGACATGACCGACGCGGAATTGCGCAAGATGGGCGAAATCATCAGCTCGCTCCCGGTCTTCAAGGACTACGACCGCGAAAACCTCACGAAAACGGCGCGCGACTGCGCCGAACTTCTCGCCAACGAGGACGGGCTGGAGAAATCGCTCGATCTGATCGAAGCGGCGCTGCCCGAGAGGTTGCGGGAAACGGCCTACGTGCTGGCCTGCGACGTCGCCGCCGCCGACGGGCACGTGTCCCAGGAAGAGCTGCGGCTCTTGCAAATGATTTGTGATCGGCTCGAGGTCGATCGGCTCGCCGCCGCCGCGATCGAGCGCGCGGCCCGCGCCCGCCACGCCACCATATGAGCCGGTTTGGCGAAGCAGAAATGCGTTCAATAATCGGAACGTGAAGAATTTGAGCCCTCGGCTGTGAGGG
>JAZFVR010000246.1:0-6209 GCA_036447835.1 Alphaproteobacteria bacterium
GCTCGGCGCGCGGGGTCGCGCAAGCCGGCCTCGCCGACCTCGAGAAGGTCGACGGCATCAGCCGCGCCGTGGCCCGCACGATCTATGAGTATTTCCACACGGAGGGTTAGGAGCCCGTCCGGGTCGAACCGGGAGGCGCGATTGCCGCGTCGCGAAGGCTTGGGCGATGCTCCGGCATCGCCGCCGCCTCCGCTCCTGGCACTTGCGCCTCCTGGGTCGATGCAGCACATGACCATTACCCGGATAGGCTCCTAGGCTTGTCGTGGTATAATGGCGCGATAGGACTGCGATCGGATATTCGGCATGATCCTCAGCCTCCCCAACATTCTGACGCTCTCGCGCATCGGCGCGATCCCGCTGCTGATCGCCCTGTTCTACTGGGATCATCCGCTCGCCGGCTGGGTCGCCTGCGGCCTCTTCACGGTCGCCGGCTTCACCGATTTCTTCGACGGCTATCTCGCCCGCACGCGGCGTCAGCATTCGCGCCTCGGGCGCATGCTCGATCCCATCGCCGACAAACTGCTCGTGGGCGCGGTGGTGGTGATGCTGGTCGCCTTCGACAAGGCACCGGTGCTCGCCGCGCTCGTCATCCTGTGCCGCGAGCTGCTGGTCTCGGGACTGCGCGAGTTCCTCGCCGAGATTTCGGTCAGCGTGCCGGTGAGCCGGCTCGCCAAGTGGAAGACGACGATCCAGATGTTCGCCATCGGCTTCCTGCTCCTCGGCGAGGCCGGGCCGAGCTTCTTCCATCCGGCAGTGACGACGGTGCTGATCGGCGAGATCCTGCTGTGGAGCGCCGTCGTGCTCACGCTCATCACCGGGTTCGATTACCTGCGCGTCGGGCTCAGGCACGCTTGGCGCCCGAATTCGCCAGTCGGGGAACAGCCTGCCGAGTCCCGCGCCGCGCGCGCCACCAAGCCCCCGGCCCCGGCGGCCTGAGGCGGACGCGCCGAGGCGCGGGCGGAGGGCCGGCGATGCGTACCTTCGGATTGGCGGGATGGGAAGGGAGCGGCAAAACGACGCTGATGGTCAAGCTGGTGAAAGAGCTCACGGACCGCGGATTCACGGTGTCGAGCATGAACTACGTCGCGCCCGGCCGCGATATCGATCGTCCCGGCAAGGACAGCTACCGCCACCGCGCCGCCGGCGCCGCCGAGGTCGTGGTCACGTCGACCAACCGCTGGGCGTTGCTGCACGAGTTGCGCGGGGCGCCGGGGCCGGCGGTCGAGGACCTCGAACCGCACCTCACGCCGGTCGATCTGCTGCTGGTCGAGGGCGCGCGCCGCGACGGCCACCCGAAGGTCGAAGTGCACCGCCCGAGCGCGGGCAGGCCGCTCCTGTGCGGCGATGACCCGCGCATCGTCGCGGTGGCGAGCGATGCGCCGCTCAGCGGTGTCGACGTCCCGGTGCTCGACCTCGACGACACGGCTGCTGTCGCCGACTTCATCGTCGGCTACTGCGATCTCGAGGCGGGCTGAGCCATGCCACAGCTCTCCGACGACTGCTTCGCCCACGGCGGCCGGATGATGACCACGGCCGAGGCGCTTGAGCGGATCGCCGCCGTGACCGTGCCGGTGACCGACGCCGAGGCCGTGGGCCTACGCGCGGCGGCCGGGCGCATTCTCGCCGAGGACGTGGTCGCGCCCGTCGACGTGCCGCCGCACGACAACTCGGCGGTCGACGGCTACGCCGTGTTCTACGACGACCTCGATCCGGACAACGAGACCCGCATCGAGGTCACCGGGCGCATCACCGCCGGCCACCCCTTGGGTCGCCCGGCGCGGCGAGGCGAGGCGCTGCGCGTGTTCACCGGCGCGCTGATTCCCGAAGGTCCCGATACGGTGATGATGCAGGAGGACTGCCGCGAAGAGGGCGGCACGGTGGTCGTCATGCCAGGCATCCGCCGCGGCGCGAATCGGCGCGACGCCGGCGAGGACGTGCGCGCCGGCGCGACGATTCTGACGCGCGGGCACCGCATGCGGCCCCAGGACGTGGGCCTCGCCGCCGCGGTGGGGCGCACCGAGCTCGCCGTCCGCCGCCCGCTCAAGGTGGCTATCTTCTCGACCGGCGACGAGGTGCGCGAGCCGGGCGAGGCGCTGCCCGAAGGCGCGATCTATGATTCGAACCGCTACGTTCTGGCGGCGCTCCTCGAGGCGCAGGGATGCACGGTCACCGACCTCGGCATCCTGCCCGACGACCTCCAGGCGGTGCGCCCGGCGCTCGAGGGTGCGGCGCGCGACCACGACCTTCTGTTCACCTCGGGCGGCGTCTCGGTCGGCGACGAGGACCACGTCAAGGCCGCGGTCGAGGCGCTCGGCGGATTGCATTTCTGGCGCCTGGCCATCAAGCCGGGGCGGCCGCTGGCGCTCGGCCAGGTCGGACGGGTGCCGTTCGTCGGCCTGCCCGGCAACCCGGTGGCGGCGATGGTGACCTTCCTGCGCATCGCGCGGCCGCTGATCCTTCGTCTCTCGGGCTGCACCGAAGTGGAGCCGGTGCTCTACCGCGTGCGCGCCGACTTCGACCACAAGAAGAAGCGCGACCGCCGTGAATGGGTGCGCGCGCGCCTCGTCGAGGGCGCCGACGGCAGCCTCGCGGCCGAGAAGTTCCCGCGCGACGGCGCCGGCATTCTCTCGTCGCTGGTCGGCGCGCACGGCCTCGTCGAGCTGCCCGAGGACATGACCCGCCTGACGCGCGGCGAGATGGTCGACTTCCTTCCCTTCAGCGAGGTGAGCGCATGAAGCTGCTGTATTTCGCCTGGCTGCGCAGCAAGATCGGCACCGGCTCGGAGGAACTCGCGCCGCCGGCCGAGGTGAGCGACGTCGCCGCGCTGCTCGACTGGCTCAAGCGTCGCGGCGACGGCTACGCCGACGCGCTCGCCGACCTCGCGCTGGTGCGCGTCGCGGTCAACCAGGAGTACGTCGGCCTCGACCACCCGGTGCGCGCCTCGGACGAGGTCGCCCTGTTCCCGCCGGTGACGGGGGGTTGACCCCGACCATCGAAGCGACCCGGTCGCTTCGATGGTTCGAGCCGGCGACTGCCGGCCGCCGCTGCGGCGGCGCAAGCCAAGCGGAGCGATGTCCGCGCCCGGCGGGTGAGGGTAATGCGACAAGCCGACGAGTCGGCTTGGCGGAACCAGGAGAACGCGCCCGATGGCCGTCCGCGTCCAGTAGGAGGACTTCGACCCCGGCGCCGAGATCGCGGCGCTGACCGCGGGGCGGCACGACATCGGTGGCGTCGTCAGCTTCGTCGGCCTGGTGCGCGACAGGGGCGTGACGCATGATGGGGCCGGCGAGGCGCGCATCGAGGCCATGACGCTCGAGCACTACCCCGGTATGACCGAGCAGAAGCTCGCCGAGATCGAGGCCGAGGCGCAGGCGCGCTGGCCGCTCGCCGAGTGCCTCATCGTCCACCGCTACGGCCGCCTCGAGCCGGGCGATCGCATCGTCCTCGTCGTCACCGCCTCGGCCCACCGCGGCGCCGCCTTCGAGGCCTGCGCCTTCCTCGTCGACTGGCTCAAGACCAAGGCGCCGTTCTGGAAGCTCGAGGAGACCGGCGGCGAAGGCAAATGGGTCGACACCCGCGGCGCCGACGACGAAGCGGCGGAGAGCTGGGGGAAGGAGTAGGGGGCGGGCCTCGAATCAAGCTCTACCGGAGTTTGGTCCGTTCCCGCGTTTGCCGGCGTGGGTGTCGAGTCCAAGCGCAAGCCCCTGTGGGAAAACCGTGTCAGGCAGTTTGGGCTTCGACGGAGAGAAACGCGCTGAGTAGAGACCCGTTGCACGATCAGAAGAAACGCACTCCCCCTTACGCCCTGACCGCCTTGGCGTAGTCGTCCATCAGGGTGCGGGTTACGGCGCCGACCTGGAAGTGGTGGGGGCCGATCTCGCGCACCGGCGTCACCTCGGCCGCGGTGCCGGTGAGGAACACCTCGTCGGCCGCGCCGAGCTCGTCGGGCCAGATCACGCGCTCGACCACCTTGATGCCGCGCGCCTTGGCGAGGCCGATCACCGTGCGCCGCGTGATGCCGTCGAGGAAGCAATCGGGCGTCGGCGTGTGCAGCTCGCCGCCCTGCACGAGGAACACGTTGGCGCCGGTGGCCTCGGCCACCTGGCCGCGCCAGTCGAGCATCAGCGCGTCGTCGTAGCCTTGCGCCTCGACCTTGTGGCGCGACAGCGTGCAGATCATGTAGAGCCCCGCCGCCTTGCTCTGCACCGGCGCGGTCTCGGGCGAGGGACGGCGGTAATCGGCGAAGGCCAGGCGGATGCCGCGCAAGCTCGCCTCGTCGCCGAAATAGGGCGGCCAGGGCCACGCGGCGATGGCGACGTGAATCTTCGTCTGCTGGGCCGACACCCCCATCATCTCCGCGCCGCGCCAGGCGAGCGGGCGCACGTAGCCTTCGTCGATGCCGTTGGTCTTGACGACCTCGCGCGTCGCCGCGTCGATCTCGTCGCTCGTATACGGCAGCACCATGTCCATGAGCTTCGCCGATGAGCCCAGGCGTGTGCTGTGCTCGCTGAGCTTGAACACCTTGCCGCCATAGACCCGCTCCCCCTCGAACACAGCGCTCGCGTAGTGCATGGCGTGGCTGAGCACGTGCAGCTTGGCCTCGCGCCAGGGAACCAGCACGCCGTCGAACCAGATCTCGCCGTCGCGGTCGTCGTAGGGGGTGAGCGCCATGGTATGTGCCTTCCGAAGCATAAAATGCTAATTGTCTCTTGCATTCCCTATCAGTCGGCGGCATATAAGTCAACATGGCTGACATATCTTCCTCCGCCAACCCGCTGTTCCTGCGCGACGACGAGCTGCGCCGCGGTATCGAGCTCTTGTTCTACGCCTATCGCGACTTCACCGCCGAGCCCGACGCCATCCTCGCCGAGTACGGTTTCGGCCGCGCCCATCACCGGGCGATCTACTTCGTCGGCCGCAACCCCGGCACCACGGTGAGCGAGCTTCTGGCCATCCTGCGCATCACCAAGCAAAGCCTTTCGCGCGTGCTCGGGCAGCTCGTGCGCGAGGGCTTCGTCGCGCAGCGCCAGGGCACCCGCGACCGCCGCCAGCGCCTGCTCTACCTCACCGACAAGGGCACCGAGCTCGAGCAACGGCTCACCGCCACCCAGCGCGCGCGCGTCGCCCGCGCCTACCGCGAGGCCGGCGCCCAGGCGGTCGAGGGCTACCGCAAGGTGCTCGCCGGCCTCGTCGACGAGACCGAGCGGCGGGCGCTGGCGCGCTCGGCGTGAGATCGGCGGGCGCCGCGCACCGGCGCGCCATGGAGCCGACCCAGCCGCACGTCCTCGTCGTCGACGACGACCGGCGCCTGCGCGAGCTGTTGCAGAAGTACCTGGCCGAGAACGGCTACCGCGTCACCGCCGCCGCCAACGCCGCCGAGGCCCGCGCCCGGCTCGAGGGGCTCGCCTTCGACCTGCTCGTGCTCGACGTGATGATGCCCGGCGAGAGCGGGCTCGATCTCACCGAATCGCTGCGCACCATGAGCGGCGTGCCGATCCTGCTGCTCACCGCCATGGGCGACGCCGACCACCGCATCGCCGGCCTCGAGCGTGGCGCCGACGACTATCTCGCCAAGCCGTTCGAGCCGCGCGAGCTTCTCTTGCGTATCGGCAGCATCCTGCGCCGTGCCGGGCCGCCCGCAGAGCCGCTCGGCGAGGTACGCTTCGGCGACTTCGTCTTCGACCTCGGCCGCGACGCCCTCACGCGCGCCAGCGAGCGCGTCAGGCTGACCTCGGGCGAGAGCGGGCTCTTGAAGGTGTTCGCGCACAACCCCGGGGTGACGCTGACACGCGAGCGTCTCGCGCGCGAGAGCCGGCTGGGGGGGAGCGAGCGCACGGTGGACGTGCAGATCGCGCGGCTTCGGCGTAAGATCGAGCCCGATCCCAAGTCACCGCGCTATCTGCAGACCGTGTGGGGCGCGGGCTACGTATTTCGCACCGACTGACCAGGAGGCGCCGAGCCGCGGACTTCGACCATGACCGGCCTCAAGCGATTCATCCCGCGCACCCTGTTCGGGCGCGCGCTCCTGATCATCGCCATACCGCTCGTCGTCCTCCAGGTGGTCGCCGGCTACGTGTTCTTCGCCCACCACTGGGAGACGGTGAGCCGCCGCCTCGCCGGCGCGCTCGCCGGCGAGATCGGGATGCTCATCGAGCTCAGGCGCGGCGGCGCCTCCGACGACGACTACCTGCTGCTCTTGCAGCAGTCGA
>JAZFVR010000247.1:0-3196 GCA_036447835.1 Alphaproteobacteria bacterium
CAAGGCGCAGGGCGTCGTCGGGCCGCAGCGTCACGGTCGTCGCGCCCGTGTCGACGACGAAACGCACCTTGACGCCGTCGATGGTGGCGTTCACCCAGAAGTGTCCGCCGGCGCCGGCGCGGACCGAGAGAGCGCGTCCCTCGACGAGTTCGCGCCCGCCTTGTCCGGGGGCGGTGGCGACCTTTTCGGGAACGGCCGTGAGCACGTTGCCTCCCACGCGGCGGAAGAAGCCCGTCCCGTCCTTGAGGAACTGGACGACGACGAAACTGAGCACCACCACGAGGACGGCCTTGCGCATGGTGCCACGCAGCAGGCCGCCGCCCGCCTGCCTCGGCGAGTCGTCGTTCCAGGCGCCACCGGATTCGGACATGGCTGGGGCCCTCTCGTTGCGGCGATCCGCCTCGCGCGCTCTAGGCCCCTGATTCTGATGCAATATAAATAAAGTAATGCTAACGGGCGTGACAGTTTAACCCTATGATTCCGCTATCATAAATGACACGGTTTACGGTATATTAACGGCCATGCGCAGGGGGACTTGGAGGTATATCGGCGCCATCGCCGCGGTCGTGGCCGTGGCGGCGGGCGCTGCACCTGCGGCGCGGGCTGAAGCCTCCGCCGGCGGGGGCGTCGTGATCGCCGCGCTCGAAACCGACGCGGCGCTGCCCGCAGCCGCGCCGGACGGCGTCGACCGCGCGCTCGTTCTCCGCGTCCAGCAGCGCCTGCGCGAGCTCGGCCTCTACGAGGGCCCGCTCGACGGCCGCATGGGCCCGGCAACCGCCGCCGCGATCCGCGCGTACCAACGGTGGTCGGCGCTCGACGTCGACGGCGCGGCGAGCCGCGCCCTGCTCGAGCACCTCGAATCGGCTGCGAGCGAGGCACGCCGGCTGCTGCACCGGCTCGATGAGGCGCGCAGGGAGCAGATTTCGGCGGCGTGGCGCGCCCTCGAGGAGCACGCTCCCGCGCGTGCCCTCGTTTCCGGCGCCTCCAATCAGGTGCGCCTCGAACGCGCCCGGGCGACCGTGCCGGAGGCCTGCTTTGCCGCCCCGACGCCCGCCTGCCTGCTCGACGTGGCGCTCGTCGCCGCGGTGGCCGTTCACAAGCTCGAGTTCCGCGATTGGGCGCTCGCCGATGTCGCCGTCGCCGAGGCCGCGGGCGGCGACGGTGCCGGAGCACTCGCCACCGCCGCGCGCGTGTCCGATCCGCGCATGGTCATCGCCACGCTGCGTCGCATCGCCCGCGCCCAGGCCGAGGCCGGCGATGTCGTCGGCGCGCGCGCGACCGCTCGGGCGATCCCCGACGCCGCAACCCGGGCCGAGGCGATCAACGCCATCGCCGCGGCGCAGCTCGTCGCCGGAGACACGGGCGCCGCGCAGGAGACCCTGGCGCAAGCGTTGTTGGCCACGGGCGCGGTGACGGATGCCGGCCGGCAGTCGTTGCTGCTCAGCGAAATCGCGGGTGTCCAGGTAAAGCTCGGCGATCGCGCGGGCACGACCGCGAGCCTCGACCGGGCGCTCGAGCGCGCCCGCGCGATCGACACTCCCGACGAGCGCGAGCGGGCGTTGAGTCGCATCGCCGTCATCCAGGCCGACGCGGGTCGGCCGGCGGTCGCGCTCGCCACCACCGAGACGATCACCGAGCCGGGCCAGCGGACGCCGGCGCTGATCCGTGCCGCCGCCGCCCAGGCCGCGGCCGGCGAGATTTCCCGCGCCCTGGCGACGGCGGCGGCAATCGACGATGCGCGTTACCGCACCGCGGCGTTGCAGGAGGTGGCGCTCGTCCAGGCGAGCAGCGGCGCCACGGCGGCGGCGCGCAAGACGCTGGCCCGCGCCCGCGCGGTCAGCGAGGAGATCGATTACGGCTTCGCTCACGCCTACGCGCTCAGCCGCGTCGCGCGCGCCCAGGCCGACATCGGAGCCATCGGCGACGCGCTGGAGACCGCCGGGCTCATCGACGGCGGGCCGTTGCGCGCCCGCGCCCTGTGGGCGGTTTCGCTGTCGCAGGTACGCCTCGGCGACACGGTGGCGGCGCAGCGCAGCGGGGCGCTCGCCGATGCCGCGATGGAGGAGATCGCCGACGCCCTCGACCGCGTCTGGCTGTTCGGCGACATCGCCGTCAAGCGGCTGCACGCAGGGGACGCGGCGGGCGCCCGGGCGACGTTCGGGCGCGGGCTCGAATACGCCGGCGCGCTCACCACGCCGTGGCTGCGCGCCCGCGCTCTCGCCAAGCTGGCGACGGCGCTCGCCGAGATCGAGCGCGCCCGTTGACACGCCCGGTGGGTATGCGTAGGGTGCGCCCTCCCGCGGCGGCCCCTACCCGGCCGAATCCAGGAAGACGCGCGATGAAGGTTCGCAATTCGCTCAAATCGTCGAAGAAGCGGCACAAGGACTGCCGGATCGTGCGCCGCAAGGGGCGGGTCTACCTGATCAACAAGACCAACCCGCGCTTCAAGGCCCGCCAGGGCTGAGCCGCGCGCCGCCGCCGTTGCCCGCGGCGGCACGAATTCTCCCACCCCGACCGTTTGATTGACCGGCGCGCCGCCCCTCGGCGCGGCGTTGACGCCTCCCCGAGCCTGTCCCACTATAACGCTGCGACGCCGATCCGGCGCTAATGCCGAAAGTCGAAACGACCGGTCGTTTCGACTTTCGTAGCCCGCGACCGCGGGTCGCCGCGAATGCGGCGTAAGCCTGCGTGGCGTTTGAACGCATCAAAGTCACGGGAACTGTGACCCTGCGTACAGGGTCCCGAAGGAGCCGCCCATGCAGATGCCCGCGCCCGATCCCGCCGTGCTCGCCCAGCGCGACGACCTTGCCGTCGACTTGCGCCGCATACTGCCGGCCGAGGCGGTCATCGTCGACACCGACGAGTTGCGCGCCTACGAGTGCGACGGGCTCACCGCCTATCGCGCCCTGCCGATGCTCGTCGTGCTCCCCGAGACCACCGAAGAGGTCAGCCGCATCCTCGCGCTGTGTCACGGGCGCGGCGCCAAGGTGGTGCCGCGCGGCGCCGGCACCGGGCTCTCGGGCGGCGCGCTGCCGCTCGCCGACGGGGTGACGCTCGGCCTCGGCAAGTTCAACCGCATCCTCGACGTCGACCTCGACAACCGCTGCGCCGTGGTCCAGCCGGGGGTCACCAACCTCGCCATCACCCAGGCAGTGGAATACGATGGCTTCTACTATGCCCCCGACCCGTCGAGCCA
>JAZFVR010000248.1:0-5475 GCA_036447835.1 Alphaproteobacteria bacterium
CGCTCTATCCAGCTGAGCTACGGGTGCGCTAGGGGCCTGTCCGGGAACTGCTCACGGGCTGCACCGCGCCATCGAGGCCTTGGGCCAGGACGGCGCTGCGCCGCGATGCTGGAGTATCGCAAGCGGCGGCGGACGCCGCCCCAAGGCCTCGATGGCGCGGCCCTTTCGGCTCGATGCAGCCCATGAGCAATTCCCGGACAGGCTCCTGGGCCCCAAGCTACTCGATCGCCGCGCCTTGCGTAAACCCTTTCGGGCGGGTGGCGGCGGCGGTGATCGGGCGCGCGCCGGTCAGCCAGTGAACAGCAGGCGTTCGCGCTTGTAGAGCCTGGCGGCGATGAGCAGCAGCGCGACGGCGGCGGCGGCGGTGATGCCGCTGGCGAGCGCGACGTTCACGGCGTTGATCGGCTCGCCGCGCACGATCTGGCCGAACAGCAGCGTCTGGCCGAAGGTGGGAATCGCCATCATCCAGTGCTGGCCCTTGAAGGCGACGAACACCAGGATCATGCCGGGAAGCGACGGCAGCAGCGGCAAGAGCCCGAGGTAGGTCTGGGTCTCCTTGAAGCTGTGGGTGACGGTGGCGATGATCACCTGCACCGAGACCGCGAGCAGCATCAAGGGTACGGCGATCGCGAACAAGGCGAGGAAGGCCATGGTGCCGGGGCCCCCCTCGACGCCCGCGGCGCCGTCGCTGATGAGCCCGAACATGGCGCCGAAGGCGACAAGCTGCACCGCGAGCGCGGTCGCCGTGAACAGGAGCGCCGCGCCCACCTTGCCCGTCATCAGCTCCCAGCGGGCGATCGGGTTGGCGAGCAGCGGCTCGAGCGAGCCGCGCTCGCGCTCGCCCGAGGTGGTGTCGATGGCGAGGTACACGCCGCCGATGAAGATGGTGAAGATCATGAACGGCGGCATCATGTTGAGGAAGAAGCCGGTGAGGCTGCGCCCGACGGCGACGTTGACGTTCTGGATGCGCACCGGTTCGGCGACGGCGGGGTCGATGCCGTGGGCCTCGAGGCGCGCCGTCGCCACCTCTGCACTGTATGTCTGCAGCAGCGTCAGCGCGCGGCTCATGACGAGCACCGCGGAAAGCCGCGAGCCGTCGGTGGCGAGCTGCACCGTGACCGTGCGCTCGGCCGCGAAGCGCTCGGCGAAATCGCCGGGAATGATGAGCGCCGCCTCGTGTTCGCCGCTGCGCAGTGCCATCGTCGGGTCCTCGGGCGCGGGCACGACGCGCACACCGTTGTCCTCGAGGTAGCGGACGAGCTGCGGCGCCGCCTCGGCGCCCCTGACCGGCAGGGTCAACTCGGTCTTGGGCAGCTCGGTGATCGCCTGGCCGACGAAGGCGATGAGGGCGCCGATCAGTACCGGCCCGACGAAGGGGTAGAACAGCGCCATGGTAACGCTGCGCCGGTCGCGCAGGTTGTCGATCGTCTCCTTGAAGAAAACGATGCGGATGCGCTCGAACACGGCGTTACTCCCAGGAGCCCGTGATCATTGCTCCGACAGGCTCCTGGCGCGTGCCGGTGGCGGTCAAGAACGCCTCCTCGAGATCGGTCTCGCCGGTGGTGCGCCTGATCTCGTCGGGCGTGCCGTTGGCCAGCACCAGGCCGTTGCCGATGACGATGATGCGATCGCACAGCGCCGCCACCTCCTGCATGAGGTGGCTCGAGAACAGGACGCAGCGACCCTCGCCGCGGATGCGCCGGATCAGCGCACGCATGGCCCGCGAGCTGGCGACGTCGAGGCCGTTGGTCGGCTCGTCGAGGAGCACGTTGTGCGGCCGGTGCACGAGCGCCCGGGCGAGCGCCACCTTCATCGTCTGCCCGCGCGAGAAGCCGTTGACGCGGCGGTCGGCGAATTCGCCCATGTCGAGCATGTCGATGAGGGCGTCGATCTCGCGCTCGAGCGCGACGCCTTTCATGCCGTGGAGGCGGCCGAAATAGCGGATGTGCTCGCGCGCCGTGAGCCGCGGATAGAGGCCGCGGCTGTCGGAGAGCACGCCGATCCGCCGCTGCACCTGACGCGTGTCGCGCGCGGTGTCGAAGCCGTCGACCGCCGCGGCGCCGCGGTCGGGGGTGAGCACGGTGTAGAGGATGCGCAGCGTGGTCGTCTTGCCGGCGCCGTTGGGGCCGATCAGCCCGGTGATCTCGCCGTCGGGCGCGTCGAAGCTGATGCCGCGCAGCGCCTCGACGTTCTTGAACGCCTTGCGAAGGTCTCTGACTTCGATCATCTGCGCCCCGACATTGCCGGGACAGACCTTGCACGCCGGGCATTAACACTCTGTGAACCAAGGGCGATGTCAGTCGAGGCGGGCGACCAGGCCACCCGGGCCTCCGGCCCCGATTACGAGGCCGGGGACGTAGGTGACGAGCACGACGACGAGCGCGAGCACCAGCACGAACGGCAGCGCGCTTCGGTAGACTTCGATCAAGGGCCGCTCGAAGCGGAAGGCGGCGAGGAACAGGTTCATGCCCACGGGCGGCGTGAGATAGCCGAGCTCGAGGTTGACGAGGAAGATCATGCCCAGGTGCAGCGGGTGAATCCCGAACACCTGGCTGATGGGCATGATCAACGGCACCACCACGACGATCGCCGAGAAGATGTCCATGAGGCAGCCGACGACGAGGAGGAAGACGTTGAGCGCGAGGAGGAACAGCACCCGCGACTCGACGTGCGCCTCGACCCACGCCGCCGCCTTCATCGGCACCTCCGCGTCGACCAGGTAGTTGGTGAGCCCCATGGCGACGCCGAGAATGGCGAAGACGCCGCCGATCAGCGTCGCGCAGGAGACCACCACCCCGGGCAGCTCGCGCGTCGGGTGAAGCTCGCGATGGACCAGCGTCTCGACGACGAGCGTATAGACGACGGCGATCGCCGCCGCCTCGGTCAGGGTGCTGAACCCGCCGAAGATGCCCACCAGCACGACCACCGGGAGCAGCAGCTCCCACTTCGATTCCCACAGCGCCGCGGCGGCCTCGCGCGCGTCGAAGCGCGGCCGTTCGACCCTGGCGCGGATGCCCTTGTGAACGCCGAAGACGCACACGGCGGCGATCATGAGGAACCCGGGAATGATTCCCGCCACGAACAGGTCGGGGATCGGCACGTGCGCGACAACGCCGTAAAGGATCACCGCGAGGCTCGGCGGGAAGAGCAGGCCGATCGAGCCGGTGGCGGTGAGCAGGCCGGCCGAGAACCGCTTCGGATAGCCGCTCTTCACGAGCACCGGCAGCAGCAGCCCGCCGAGGGCGAGGATCGTCACGCCGGAGGCGCCGGTAAAGGTGGTGAAGAAGGCGCACACCAGGGTGGTGGCGATGGCGAGGCCCCCCGGCATCCAGCCGAGGAGGGCGCGGAACAGCCGCACCAGTCGGCGGCTGGCGCCGCCGGCGGCGAGCAGATAGCCGGTGAGCGTGAACAGCGGGATGACCGGGATCGTCGGCGAGACGACGATGCGATAGGTCTCGACCGGGATCGCGGCGACGGGGACGCCGCCGGCGAAGAACAGCACCAGCGCGGCACCGCCGAGGACGACGAAGATCGGCGCCCCGACGAGCGCCGCGGCGACGAGGGCCGCGATCGCCGGCCACACGACATAGGAGGCGTAGGGCGCGAGGAGGAAGCCGATCGCCGCCGCGGCGGGGATGCCGAGGGCGGCGAACGCGCGCTCGCGCCAGCCGCCCGCCTGGACGACGAAACGCAGCGTCATGACCGTGAAGGCCACGGGCAGGATCGCCTCGGCCATCCACACCGGCAGCCACCCGGCGACGCGCGCCGCGGAATCCATTTCGATGAGAACGAAGCGCAAGCTGGCCCAGGCGAGCCCGGCGCCGACCGCGACCGAGAGCGCCGCCGCGAGCAGGGACGTCACCCGGTCGAACGCCGCCGGCAGCGCCACCATGCCGGTCGAGAGGTTGAGATGAAGCCGCTCCCGCGAGGCGATCATCGCCCCGAGAAACCCGACCCACAGCGTCAGGTGGCTTACATATCCCGAAACGCCGGGGACGCCGGTGCGGAAGAATGCGCGGAGAACGAGCTCGGCGACCGGCAGCAGCCCCATCAGCACGAGCGCCGCCCCGGCGAGCGCGTTCTCGGCCCGCGACCACGGGGTCGCGGCCCGTTGCGACCCGCCGGGCACCCACATGCTACTGCCCTCGGTGGAGGTTCCGATACTCTTCGCGCAGCCGCGCGACCTCGGCGGCCGCCTCGGGCGGGACCAAAGACCCGATGAGCTTGTCGGAACCGGCGCGGGTGCTGCGTTCCCACTGCGGCACCAATTCGGGCGGTACGCGGTGCACCACCAGGCCGTGCTTCTTCATCACCTCGATCGCCTCGTCGTCGAGCTTGCGCACTTCCCGCTGCAGGTATTCGCCTGCCTCGCGCGCGGCGGCGAGGAGCGCCGGCTTGACGTCGTCGGGGAACGAATCCCACACCGATTTGGTGATCACCGTCGCGCCCGGCAACGGCGCCCACCTGATGCCGGTCATGTGCGGCGCCAGGGCGAACCACTGGAACGACAGGGCGGCGAGCGGGGGCGTGGCGAAGGCCTCGACGAGGCCCGACTGGAGCGCCGTGTGCATGTCGGTCGCGGCGAGCGAGACGGGGTGGTATCCCGCCGCCTTCCAGGCCTCGATATAGGCGTCGTCCGCCGACCACAGGAACAGCCGCAGGGGCTTCAGGTCCTCGGGCGAGACGACGGGCTTCTTGGCGAAGAAGCGCGCCCAGCCGACGTTGCCCCAGTTCAGCACCTTGAATCCCCTGTTCTCCATGATCGCCTCGAGCATCGGGGCCATGTGCTCCTGCACGTACTCGAGCTCCTCGTCGGAGGCGAACGTCATCGATGTCTGAACGGCGAGGACTTCGGGCGCGATATCCGCCAGGCCCTCGACGGTGAGGATCGCGGCGTGGAGCTGTCCGATGCGCATCTTGCGCACCAGGTCCGGCTCGTCGCCGGCAACGCCGCCGGCGTAGATCTTGAAGTCGATCTCTCCCCCGCTCGCCTTCGTCCAGGCCTCCGCCATGTCGCGAATGGCTTCGTACCAGACCGAACCGGTCGGCGCGATCGTGCCGATCTTGATCGTCTTCGCCGACACGGAAGGCGCCGTGGCGAAAAGGATCGTAGCGGCGAGAAGCATGACGATGATGCGTTTCATGTCGGTTCCTCCTCAGAGGTCGGCGTCGACGAAGAGCTCGGGGATGCGCGATTCGAGCCACTGGGCGCGGCGCCTGGCGAGGGTGTTGGCGAGGCGAAGCGCCGGCACCGCGTCGGGATCGACCGTTAGGGCGGCGGCGACAAGGTCGCGGAACTCGGCGAGGTTCTGCTCGGGCACCGTGACCGCCTCGGCCAGCGCCAAGTAGACCGAGGCGCGCGCGCCGCCCGAGAGCGCGAGCGCACGGCGATAGTGCCGGCGCGCTTCCTCGGCGCTGCCGCCCGGGCGGCTTCCTTCGTAGGGGATGAAGAACTCGTGGGCGGCGCCGAGCTCG
>JAZFVR010000249.1:0-6541 GCA_036447835.1 Alphaproteobacteria bacterium
AGCTTCTCGCCGGGGCGGATGCCGGTGTAGACGATCTCGACGTCGACGTCGGGGCGCAGGCCGGCGAGGCGGATCATCTGCCGCGCCAGGTCCTGGATGCGCACCGGCTCGCCCATCTCGAGAACGAAGATCCCGCCGCCGGGGCCGTCCTCGCCGCCGCCGACCGCCGACGCCTCGAGCACCAGCTCGACCGCCTCGCGCACGGTCATGAAGTAGCGCGTCATCTCGGGGTGCGTCACGGTGAGCGGCTCGCCGGCGATGAGCTGGCGGCGGAACAGCGGCACCACCGAGCCGGTCGAGCCGAGCACGTTGCCGAAGCGCACGGTGACGAAGCGCGTGTCGCCGCGGCCTAGCGTGGCGCCGTGGGCCTGGCAGCAGAGCTCGGCGATGCGTTTGGTCGCGCCCATGACGCTCGTCGGGTTGACCGCCTTGTCGGTCGAGATCAGCACCATCGCGTGCACGCCGGCGGCGCGGCAACCGTCGACGAGGTTGCGCGTGCCCACGACGTTGGTGAGCACGCCCTCGTTGGGGTTGGCCTCGACCATGGGGACGTGCTTGAAGGCGGCGGCGTGGAACACCACCTCGGGCCGCTCGCGCGCCAACACCACGTCGATGCGCCCGCGGTCGCGGACGTCGCCGAGCACGGCGCGGCGCGGGATCGCCGGATGCCCCGCGGCGAGCTCGCCGTCGATGAGGTAGAGATTGTACTCGGCGTTGTCGAAGAGCGTCAGATGCGCCGGCTCGAACGCCGCGATCTGGCGCACCAGCTCCGAGCCGATGGTGCCACCGGCGCCGGTGACGAGAATGCGGCGGCCGGCGATGAAGCCGCGCATGCTGTCGCGGTCGAGCACCGTCTGCGGCCGGCCGAGCAGGTCCTCGACCGCCACCGGGCGCACCTCGATCGGCTCGTCGCCGTCGCCGCTCCTGAAATCGGTCAGCCGGGGCAGCCGCGCGAGCGTCATGCCCTGGCCGTCGGCGATGTCGAGCATGCGGCGCACGGTCTCGCCGTCGAAACGCTCGGTGAGGATCAGCCGCTGCGGCTTGCTTCCGCGCCGCTCGAGCTTGTCGACCGCTTCAGGAATCTCGTCGAGGCGGCCAAAAACGCGCACCCCGTGAATCTGCCCGCCGATGACGTCGGGCCGGTTGTCGACCACGCCGACGACCTGGTAGTCGGCCCAGGTGGCGCTGCGCGCCATCTCGCGGATGAACAGCTCGGCAGCGTCGCCGGCGCCGACGAGCAGCACCGGGATGCGCCTGTCTTCGGCAAGCGTCAGCGGTCGAAAGCCCCCGTCCTTGATGAGCCGGTAAATGAATCGCGGACCGCCGAGCAGGGCGAGAAGGACGAACCAGTTGATGACCATGGCCGAGCGCGGGAACCCCTCGAGCCGCGTCGCGGCGAAGAACAGCGGCACGAAGATCAGGATGGCGAAAGTGACGCCCTTGGTCAGCGCCCACAGGTCGTTGAGCGAGGCGTAGCGCCACAGGCAGCGATAGAGCCTCACGCGCCAGAAGACGACGCCGCAGACCACGGTGAACAGCACCGTTCCCTCGACGATGAAGTCCCGGGACTGTTGCATGGTGGCGTCGCCGAGGCGCAGGTAGAGCGACAGCACGAACGACGCCGCCGCCATGATCAGGTCGTGGATGGCGGCGAAGATCGGACGGTTGAGACGCAGCTTGTACATTGGCGGGTGTTTTATTCGCGTCGCGACCGTAGCACAACAGCCTGTGTGCAGACAGCACGCCGATTTCCGGCGCGCCAACGCCGCTGCGGTGCGTCGCCGACGGGCGCGTCATGCAGGCGAGAGAAAGGTTTGGCGGCGCCCGCCGTTCCTGTATGGTTGCCGCGCTCTTTCACGGCGCTGAAGGACGTTGCCGACGTTGCGAACCGGGATGCTCGATTGCGACGCTTCACCGTTTGGGGGCGCCGCCATATGACCGCCATAGCTGACGCCGAGATCATCGCCGCCGGGGCCGAGGTGCTTGGCGAGGGCGCCGAATGCCTGAGCGGCGCGGCGGCGCGGCTCGACGGCGACTTCGCCGCCGCGGTGCGCGCGCTCGCGGCACCCGACAGCTTCGCCATGGTCGTCGGCATCGGCAAGTCGGGCTACATCGGCCGCAAGTTCGTCGCCAGCCTGCTCTCGACCGGCCACGGTTCCGCGTTTCTGCATCCGACCGACGCCATTCACGGCGATATCGGCATCGCCGAGCACGCGACGCTGGCCATATTGCTCAGCCATTCGGGCAACACCGACGAGCTCGTCGCCCTCGTTCCCGTGATCAAGCAGTTCGGCGTCGCCTCGCTGCTGATCACCCGCGGCCGCGACTGCGAGCTCGCCCGCTACGTCGACTGGATCGTCGAAACCGGTGTCGGCGAGGAAGCCGGTATCGGGCGGCTGGCGCCGACTTCGTCGTCGACGACCACGCTGGCGCTGTGCGACGCACTGATGATGGCGAGCCTGAGCGTGCGCGGCTTCTCGGCCGAACAGTTTCGCCGCTACCATCCCGGCGGCATGCTCGGCCACAGGCTGCGCACGGTCTCGGACCGCATGATCCCGACCGCGAAGCTGGTGTGGCTGGCGCCGTCCGCCAGCATCTACGAGGTGCTCGAACAGATCTCGCTCGGCGGGCACGGCTTCGGACTCGTCAGTGACGCGCCCGAGGGCGCACCGGTCGCGGTCGACACCGTCGGCATCATCACCGACGGCGACATCCGCCGTGCCGCCAGCGACCGCGAGGGCTTCTCCGAGAAGACCGCGGCGTCGATCATGTCTCAGGCGCCCAAGGCGATCGCCCACGACGCACTCGTCATCGAGGCGCTCCGGCTGATGGAGGAGCACGCGATCACCTCGCTCCTGTGCACCGACGAGGGCGGCAACGTGGTCGGCGCCATTCACATCCACGACGTGGTGTCGCGCGAGGTCGGGCTCCCCGCCGCAGGTGTCGCCCGGGGGCCGACGCATCCGCCATGACCTCGCGGCGTGCAGCCAACGAGCAGGCCCTCCTGCGTGAACTGCTGGTCCGCATCGACGGTGAGCGCGTCAACCAGCGGCTGCTCGCGCGCGAGCTCGGGGTCGCGCTCGGCCTCGTCAACGGTTACCTCAAGCGCTGCATCGCCGACGACCTGGTCGAGATCGCAGAAAAGCGCGGGCGGCGCTATCGTTATGCGCTCACGCCGAAGGGCCGCGCCGAGAAAGCCCGTCTCGAAGCCCGACACATGCGCGAGTCGCTGGCGTTGTTGCGGCGCGTCGAGGACAGCTTCGACCGCCTCTACGCCGACCTCGTGGCGCGCGGGGTGAAGACCGCGGTGCTGTGCGGGACCGACGAGCTCACCGAAATCGCCGTCCTGTGCAGCCTCGAATCGGGGGTGCGGCCGGTCGGTGTGTGGCGCCATGCCGGCCGGCCGACGGCGGTGCGCGGTGTCCCCGCGGTCGATTTGGAGAAACTCGCCACGGCCGACGTCGTCGTCGTCTCGGTCGAACAAAACGCCGGCCTCGTCTACGATGCCGCCTGCCGGCGCGTGCCGCCCGAGCGCGTCGTCGCGCCCGACATTCTCGACCTTCTGCCCCTGGCCGTGGCCGGCGGCGAAGGCTAGCCAGCCGTGTGCGGCATCGCCGGCGTGTGGTCGCCGCGGCCGCTCGCCGCGCCCGACGCGGTCGAGCGCCGCTTGCGTGCCATGGTCGCCACGATCAGCCACCGCGGCCCCGACGGCCAAGGCGCGTGGAGCGACGGCACGGTCGGCCTCGGCCACGCCCGGCTCGCGATCATCGACCTGAGCCCGGCCGCGGCGCAGCCGATGAGCGACGCCGAGAACGTCGTCCGCGTCGTTCACAACGGCGAGGTCTACAACTTCCCCGACCTGCGCGAGACGCTCATGGAGCGCGGCTATCAATTCAAGAGCCGCAGCGACACCGAGGTCATCGTCAACGGCTACAAGGAATGGGGCGAGGGCGTCGTCGCGCGCCTGCGCGGCATGTTCGCCTTCGCGCTCTGGGACTCGCGCGAGCGGCGGCTCATGCTGGCGCGCGACCGGCTGGGGCAGAAGCCGCTCTATTACGGCTGGCACGACGGAGCATTCTTGTTCGGCTCCGAGATCAAGGCGATCCTCGCCTGGCCCGGGGTCGAGCGCAGGCCCGACCTCACCGCGATCCACCACTACCTCACCTTCCAGTACGTGCCGGCGCCGGCGACCGCCTTTGCCGGCGTCGCCTGCCTCGAGCCCGCCCATTACCTGATCGTCGAGGCCGACGGGACGACGCGCAGCGAGCGCTACTGGTCGCTGCCCGAGCCCGAGGCGGCGCGGCCGCGGCCCTTGCCCGAAGTCAAGGAGGAGATCGTTGCCCGCCTCGACGAGGCGGTGCGCCTGCGCCTCGTCTCCGACGTGCCGCTGGGGGCGTTCCTCTCGGGCGGCGTCGATTCGGCGGCGGTGGTGGCGTCGATGGCGCACGCCTCGAGCGCGCCGGTGAAGACGTTCACCATCGGCTTCGACGATCCCGCCTACGACGAGCGCCGCTACGCGCGCATCGTCGCCGAGCGCTTCGGCACCGAGCACCACGAATACGTCGTCGAGCCCGACGCGATGGCGGTGCTGCCCAAGCTCGTCTGGCACTACGGCCAGCCCTACGCCGATTCCTCGGCCGTGCCCACCTGGTACGTTTCCGAGATCACGCGCCGCCGCGTCACCGTGGCGCTCAACGGCGACGGCGGCGACGAGGGCTTCCTCGGCTACCCGCGCTACGCCGGCTGCCGCGCCGCGGCGTGGACAGACGCCCTGCCGTTGTCCGCGCGCAGGGCGATGGCGGCGGCGGGCCGCGGGCTTCCCTTCGAGACCAGCCGCAGGCGGAGTTTGCGCTACATCCGCCGCTTTCTCGTCGACGCCGCGATGCCGGGGCCCGAACGCTACGGCCGCTGGCTCTCCTTCTTCCTCGACGAGGACAAGGAAGCGATTTACGACGACGCCATGCGCGGCGAGCTCGCCGGGCGCTCGCAGGCGCTGCTCGATGCGCGGCTCGACGGCGCGCCGTTTACCGTCGCGCGCGCCGCCTACGCCGACATCCACAGCTACCTGCCCGACGACCTCCTGGTGAAGGTCGACGTGGCGACGATGGCGCACGGTCTCGAAGGACGCTCGCCCTTCCTCGACCACGAGTTCATGGGCTTCGTCGCCACCATACCGGCGGCGCAGAAGATGACGCGGGCGCAGACCAAGTCGCTTCTCAAGTCGGCGATGGCGGCGCGCCTGCCGCGCGAGGTGTTGCACCGGCCGAAGATGGGATTCAGCGTGCCCATCGACCGCTGGCTCAGGTGCGAGCTCAAGGACCTGGCCTACGATACGCTCCTGTCGCCGCAGGCGAGATCGCGCGGGCTGTTCCGCGCCGAGGTCGTGCGGACGCTTCTCGACGAGCACATGGACGGGCGCAGGCGGCACCACAACCGCATCTGGGCGCTGTTGATGCTCGAGCTGTGGTTCGTCATGTGGATCGACCCGGCGCGCGCGCCGACACGGCCGTGAGCGCAGGCACGGATCGCCGGTAGCGATGAAGATCTGCCAAGTCTGCGCCGTCGACTTCACGTTCTATCACTTCCTGCTGCCGCTCGCGCGCGCGCTCAGCCATGCCGGTCACGAGGTGGTCGGCGTCTGCGGCGACGGCCCGCTCGCCGAGCGCGTGCGCGCCGCCGGGGTGCGCGTCGAGGCGGTGCCGTTCTCGCGCGACCTCGACCTCTTGAGCCACCTGCGCGCGTACCGGCGGCTCGTCGCGCTGCTTCGCGCCGAGCGCTTCGACATGGTCCACGTGCACACCCCCGTCGCCGCGTTCATCGGCCGCCTCGCCGCCTGGCGCGCGGGCGTGCCGCGCATCGTCTACACGGCGCACGGATTCTACTTTCACGACCGCATGCCCCGGCTCAAGCGCGCTCCGTTCGTCGCCCTCGAATGGCTCGGCGGGCGCCTCACCGACGTCCTCTTCACCCAGGCCGAGGAGGACGCCGAGACGGCACGCCGCCTGCACCTGTGCCGCGGCGGCGTGATCGAGGCCATCGGCAACGGCGTCGACCCGGAGCGCTTCGCACCCGACGGCGACGACGGCGCGCGCCGCGCGTTGCGCCGGGCGCTCGACACCGCCGAAGACGCGGTCGTGGTGATGACGATCGGCCGCCTGGTGGCGGAGAAGGGCTATCCCGAGCTGTTCAAGGCGATGCGCCGGCTCGACGCCGTGCTGTGGGTGGTCGGCGAGCGCTTGTCCAGCGACCACGCGCGCGCCATCGACGGCGAGATCGCGGCGGCGACCTCCGATCCCACGCTGAGTGCGCGAATCCGTCTGCTCGGGCGCCGCGAGGACGTGCCCGATCTGCTGCGCGCCGCCGATGTCTTCGCGCTGCCGTCGCACCGCGAGGGCATGCCGCGGGCGATCGTCGAGGCGATGATGGTGGGCCTGCCCGTGGTCGCCACCGACATCCGCGGCACGCGCGAGGAGGTCGTCGACGGCGAAACCGGCCTGCTGGTGCCGGTCGACGACGCCCCGGCGCTCGCCGCCGCGCTCGA
>JAZFVR010000250.1:0-3654 GCA_036447835.1 Alphaproteobacteria bacterium
CGTTCGAGCGCGACGGCGCGGCTTGTCTCCGTCAGACCACCGACCCAACGTGGGTTGCGCTCTTATGAATCCACCGCCGGGCCCGCCTCGATCATGGTTCCGGTGCCGTGCTCGGTGAAGATTTCGAGCAGCAGCGTGTGCGGCACGCGGCCGTCGAGGATATGCGCCGCCTCGGTGCCCGCCTCGACCGTCTCGAGGCAGGTTTCGAGCTTGGGGATCATGCCGCCGCCGACGACGTCGCCGGCGATCAGCGCGCGCCCCTCGCGCGCGCTCATGCGGGAGACCAGCGCGCCGTCGGCGCCGACGACGCCGGCGACGTCGGTGAGCATCACCAGCTTGGCCGCGCCCATCGCCCTGGCGATGGCCCCGGCGACGGTGTCGGCGTTGATGTTGTAGGTTTCGCCGTTGGCGCCGACGCCGATCGGTGCGATCACCGGGATCATGTCCGAGGCCGCGAAGACCTCGAGCACGCCGGCGTTGATGCCGGTGGGTTCGCCGACGAAGCCGAGGTCGAGGATGCGCTCGATGTTGGAATCGGGGTCGCGCCGCGTACGCCTGAGCTTGCGCGCCTCGATCAGCCGCCCGTCCTTGCCCGAGATGCCGACGGCATAGCCGCCGGCGGCGTTGATCGAGGTGACGATCTGCTTGTTGATGCGCCCCGACAGCACCATCTCGACGATCTCGACCGACTCGGCGTCGGTCACCCTGAGACCGTCGACGAAATCGCTCTTGATCTTGAGGCGCTCGAGCATGGCGCCGATCTGCGGCCCGCCGCCGTGCACCACCACGGGGTTGATGCCGACCTGCTTGATGAGCACCACGTCGTTGGCGAAGCTTTGCGCGAGGCGCTCGTCGCCCATGGCGTGGCCGCCGTACTTGATGACGAAGGTCTTGCCCGAGAAGTGCCGCAGGTACGGCAGCGCCTCCGAAATCGTGGCCGCCGTGCGTAGCCAGTGCTTGACGTCGCCGATGCGCGTGTTCGACATGGCGCGAACTCTAGCCCAACTCCTGGGGAGCCGCTAGCGCGGCAAGCGCGGCGCGCAGCTCGGCAATGCCGTCGCCGGTTACGGCGCTGGTGACGGCGATCTCGGGATGCGCCGCGCCGTGGGTCGCGAGCTCGCGGTGCAGGTCCGCGACGACCGTGGCGAGCGCCGCGGGCTTGGTCTTGTCGGCCTTGGTCAGCACCGCCTGGTACGACACCGCCGCCTCGTCGAGCATCTTCATCACCGTGCGGTCGCCCTCCTTGAGTCCGTGGCGCGAATCAATCAGCAGGCACGCCCGACGCAGGTTGGGGCGGCCACTCAAGTAGTCGTTGACCAGCGCAATCCACGCCCTGATGCGTGTCTTCGAGGCGCGCGCGTAGCCGTAGCCGGGGAGGTCGACGAGCATCAGCCGCCCGCCGAGGTCGAAGAAGTTGATCTGCTGCGTGCGCCCGGGCGTGTGCGAGATGCGCGCCAGCGTGCGGCGCCCGGTGAGCGCGTTGATCAGGCTCGATTTGCCGACGTTCGAGCGTCCGGCGAAGGCGACCTCGGCGAGCTCGCTGGCGGGCAGGTGATCGCGCGCCGCGGCGCCGGTGACGAAGCTGCAGGCTTGCGCGAACAGCTTGCGCCCGGCTTCGCGCGCCGCCAGCGCCGCCTCTTGGTCGACCGAGGGCGGCTGGCGGTCGCTCGCCATCGCCGCGCGCTCAGGCGGGGACGCCCATCTTGCGCATGATGATCCACTGCTGGGCGATCGAGAGCACGTTGTTCCAAACCCAGTAGATCACCAGGCCCGCCGGGAAGCGCGCGAAGATGAAGGTGAACACGATGGGCAGCGCCATCATGATCTTGGCCTGCATCGGATCGGCCGGCTGCGGGTTGAGCCTTTGCTGCAGCAGCATGGTCAGGCCCATGAACAGCGGCCACACACCGATGGCGAGGAATTCGGGCGAATCGAAAGGCAGCAGGCCGAACAGGTTGACCAGCGAGGTGGGGTCGGGCGCCGAGAGGTCCTTGATCCAGCCGAAGAACGGCGCGTGGCGCATCTCGATGGTGACGAACAGCACCTTGTAGAGCGCGAAGAACACCGGAATCTGCACCACGATCGGCAGGCATCCCGACATCGGGTTGACCTTCTCGGCCTTGTACAGAAGCATGATTTCCTTCTGCATCCGCGCCTTGTCGTCGCCGTAGCGCTCGCGCAGCTCGGTCATCTTGGGCTGCAGCTTCTTCATCTTGCTCATCGCCTTGTACGACTTGTTGGCGAGCGGGAAGAACAGCGCCTTGATGATGATCGTGAGCAGCAGGATGGCGAGGCCGAAATTGCCGAGCCACCGATTGAAATAATCGAGGGCGATAAAGATCGGCTTGGTCAGGAAGGGGTACCAGCCCCAGTCGATGACGAGGTCGAAGCGGACGATTTCGAATTCTTCGTCGTACTCGTTGATAAGCTGCACCTCCTTGGCGCCGGCGAACAGCCGGTCGGTCACTTCGGCGGTGCCGCCGGCCGGCACCACGACGGCGCCGCGCTGGAAGTCGACCTGGTACTTGTCGATGCCGTCGCGCAGGGTGTGGAAGAAGCGGCCGTTGAACGGGTCCGACTGATCGGGGAGGAGCGCCATCAGCCAGTACTTGTCGGTAATGCCGATCCAGCCGCCGGTGCTGCTCACGTTCTGCTTTCCATCCTCCTGGAGATCGTCGTAGTCGATCTCGAGAAGGGTGCCGTCGAAGACGCCGAGCAGCCCTTCGTGCAGGATGTAGAAGCCCAGGGTCTCCGGTGTTTCGCTGCGGCTGATGAGCCCGTAGGGGTAAAGCGTCACCGGCGCAACGCCGCTGTTCTTGACCGCTTGCGTGACCGTGAACATGTAGTTGTCGTCGAGCGCGATGCGGCGCGTGAACCTGAGGCCGGCGCCGTTGTCCCAGCTCAGCGTCACCGGTTCGCCGGGGGCGAGCGTGCCGCGGTCGGCCCGCCACTCGGTCGTGGCGACGGGCACCGCGGTTCCCGAATCCGCGGGCACCCAGCCGAATTCGGCGTAATAGGCGCGCGTCGCGCCGGCCGGCGAGAGCAGCGTGATCTCGGGACTTTCGGGGTCCGTGGTCTCGCGGTAATCGGCGAGCGTGAGGTCGTCGATGCGCCCGCCGGTGAGCGTGATCGAGCCGTGCAGGCGCGGCGACTCGATGCGTACGCGCGGCACCTCGGCGAGCACCGCGTCGCGGCTCGCCGCCGCCACGGCGGTCTGCGTGACTGATGTGACCGGCGTTCCCGGCGGCGCCGGAACGTCGCTCGGCAGGGGCACCTCGGCGCCCGGCACGGGAGCCGGCTCCAGCGCTTGCTGCGCCGCCTGCTGATCGGCCAGCTGTTGCACCCGTGGGACCTCGTAGAAGTACTGGAAGGCGAGCACGATGGCGATCGAGATCGCCACCGCGAGGATGAGGTTACGCTGGTCGGTCATGGCGATCGCCGCGGGGGCCGCCGGCGACTCACGCCACCGCCCGGCGGTCGCCGCCGGGGTCGCGCTGCGCAGCGGCCTCGGGCACCGGGTCATAGCCCGCTCCGCCCCACGGCTGGCAGCGGGCGAAACGCTTCAGCGCCAGCCACGCACCGGCGGGCGCACCGTGCCGCCCGAGCGCCTCGAGCGCGTAGTCCGAGCAGGTCGGCAGATAACGGCAGCGCGGC
>JAZFVR010000251.1:0-4262 GCA_036447835.1 Alphaproteobacteria bacterium
GAGGCGGCGCGCTGGGGCCTCGTCAACCGCGTCGTGGCCGCCGACCGGCTGATGGAAACGGCGCGCGAGATGGCCGACACCATCGCCGAGAGCGCGCCGCTCGCGCTGCAGGCGCTGCTGGAGGTGATGCAGGCGGTCGAGACGCTGCCCTTGGCGGGCGCCATGGCCAAGACCAAGCGCGGCGTGAGCGGGCTGCCGATCTACGAGAAGATGCTGGCGTCGGACGACTATTTCGAAGGCCCGCGCGCCTTCGCCGAAAAGCGCAAGCCGGTGTGGAAGGGAAGATGACGGCGCGCGCCCCGGCCCCACGGCCGAGATAACGGAGCAACGGTATGAGCGAGAGACGACAGGCGCGAAGGGCCGGAGGGCGCGCAGCGCGTCATGCGCTGAGGGAAGCGGGTCCCGAGCGACGGGCGATCGGCCCGGGCATGACGGGAGGTGCTTATCGCCCGCTCAGCGACGGGGACGTCAGGCGCATTCACGAAAAGGCGCTCGAGCTTCTCGAGAACGTCGGCATGGCCGGCGCCTTTCCCGAGTTCCGCGACCTCGCGCTCGCCAAGGGCTGCCGTATGAGCGAGCACGACCGGCTGTGCTTTCCGCGGGCGCTGATCGAGGACATCGTCGCGGGCGCCGCGCGCGACTTCGTGCTCCACGGCCGCGACCCGAAGCACGACCTGCACATTACCGGCTCGCAGGTTCATTTCGGCACCGCGGGCATGGCGGTGACGGTCCACGACGGCGAGAGCAACAGCTATCGGCCGTCGACCCTGGTCGATCTCTACGACTTCGCCAGGCTCGTCGACCGCCTCGACAACGTTCACTTCTTCGGCCGCACGGTCGTCGCCACCGACCTCGAGGATCTCTTCGAGTTCGACATGAGCGTCGCTTACGCTTGCGTGGCGGGCACGCTGAAGCACGTCTTCTCGGGCTTCAACCTGCCCGGGCACGTCAAGGAGGGCATCGCCATGTTCGACGCCATCCTCGGCGGCGACGGCCGCTTTCGCCAGCGGCCCTTCTGCACCGCCAACACCTGCGCCATCGTGCCGCCCTTGCGCTTCGGCGAGGACAACGCCGCGGTGGCGATGGAAGCGGCGCGGCACGGCATGCCCGTCAACATGATCGTCGCCGCGCAGGCGGGGGCGACGGCGCCGGCAGCACTCGCCGGCACCCTGGTGCAGACGGTCGCCGAAACGCTCGCCGGTCTGGCGCTCACCAACTTCGTCGATCGCGGCCATCCGACCGTGTTCAGCAACTGGCCGTTCGTCTCCGACCTGCGCTCGGGCGCGTTCTCGGGCGGCGGCGGCGAGGAGGCGCTGCTCAACGCCGCGTCGGCGCAGATCGCCAACTTCTACGATTTGCCCTCGGGCGTCGCCGCCGGCATGGCCGATTCGAAGGCCCCCGATAATCAGGCGGGCTACGAGAAGGGCGCGACGACCGCGCTCGCCGGCATCGCCGGCGCCAACCTGGTCTACGAATCGGCGGGCATGCTGGCGAGCCTCCTGGGCTGCTCGTTCGAGGCCATGGTCATCGACAACGACATGCTCGGCGCGGTGCAGCGCGCGGTGCGCGGCATCGAGGTCACCGAGGAGACGCTTTCCTACGACGTCATCGAGCAGGCGGTGCTCGGCGTCGGCCATTACCTCGGCAGCGCGCAGACGCTGGCGCTGATGGAAAGCGAATTCGTCTACCCCGAGGTCGCCGACCGCACGCCGCCCGGCGCCTGGGAGCAGAACGGCGCCTACCACGCCCTCGCCCGCGCCCGCGTGCGCGCCCGCGAGATCCTCATCGGCCCACTACCCCGTCTACATCGACGCCGGCGTCGACGCGCGCATCCGTCAGCGCCTGCCGATCCGCCTGCCGCGCGACGCCATGCGCGCCGACTGCGGGCGCTGGTGAGACGGCGCCCCGACACGTCCGCAAGCACGAGTTTGAAGTCCTCCCCCGCCGGCCGTTCGGGCAACGATTGAGAGCCTGTTAACGACTACCGGCTAGCATGGGACGCTAGCGACTCCGCGCTCGACGCGGGATGGTCGGATGCTGCAAGGAATCAGACGAGCCAACCTCAAGATGTTACGAATGTCGCACAGCCAGCGTATCAAATGGCTCGCAATCGCGGCCGGCGCCGTCTGGATCGTGGCCGCCGGATCGCAGCAATTCTCGTTTTCAAGCAGCCACAAGGGCTACGCGTGGGTGCGCTCGGGCTGCAAGGGCGCGTTGTCGCAGCGCTACAACTGCTCGCAATCGAACATGCTGGCGCGCGACCGCCAGATATTCGTGAGCGCACTCGGCAAGGTGGCGATCGTCTTCGGGCCGCCGCTGCTGCTCGCCGCATCGTTCCATCCGCAGGTCCGCCGACGGCTGTTCCGCAAGCCCCGCGCCGCCTGAGCGCGGCGACGACCCCTCATCTCTCCGACGTGACGGGCGCCGGCACCCGCCGGCGCCTCGCCCTCGCCCCTTGGCACGGCTCGCGGGCGGCCCTAACATCGCTCACGGGACCGGCACATCGGGGAGGAACCAAGGACATGCCCAGGGAGCACTACCAGCCGCTCGGCGGCAACGAGATGCCGCGCTTCGCAGGCCCGGCGACGATGATGCGCCTGCCGATGAAGCCGTCGGCCGCGGGGCTCGACGCCTGCTTCGTCGGCGTGCCGTTCGACATCGGCACCTCGAACCGCGCCGGAGCGCGCCACGGCCCGCGCCACATCCGCGCCGAATCGTCCCTGCTTCGCCCGTACAACATGGCGACGCGCGCCGCACCCTTCGATTCGCTCGCCGTCGCCGACGTCGGCGACGTGGCGATCAACCCCTACAACCTCGATGACAGCATCCGCATCATCGAGGAATTCTTCGACGCCATCGTCGCCGAGGGCTGCCGGCCGCTGACCATGGGCGGCGACCACACCATCGTGCTGCCGATCCTGCGCGCGCTGAAGAAGAGACACGGGCCCATGGGCCTCGTCCACATCGACGCCCACGCCGACATCAACGACCTCATGTTCGGCGAGAAGATCGCCCACGGCACGCCGTTCCGTCGCGCCGTCGAGGAGGAGCTGGTGCACGGGCCCAGCGTCGTGCAGATCGGCCTGCGCGCCACCGGCTACACGGCGGAAGACTTCGACTGGCCGCGTTCCCAGGGCTTCCGCGTCGTCGAGGCCACCGAGTGCTGGCACCGCTCGCTCACCCCGCTGATGGAGGAGGTGCGCGCGCAGATCGGCGATCGGCCCATGTACATCAGCTTCGACATCGACGGTCTCGACCCCTCTTGCGCGCCGGGCACGGGCACGCCCGAGATCGGCGGCCTGACCAACGTGCAGGCGCTCGAGATCATCCGCGGCTGCCGCGGCCTCGACGTGATCGGCGGCGACCTCGTCGAGGTATCGCCGCCCTACGACCTGAGCGGAAACACCGCCCTCGTCGCCGCCAACTTTCTCTATGAGATGCTCTGCGTGCTGCCCGGGGTCGAGTACCGGAAGTAGGGGGGTCGCGAACGATACGACCGATAGGGCATATCGCTGGCGCGGCCTTCGCGGCGGCCGCTCTGCTCGCGGCGTCTCCGCTCGCCGCCGCCGACATCGAGGCGACGTTCATCAACGCCTCCGAAGCGACGTTCTCGCGGCCGCACGACCTCGCGTTGTCGCCCGACGGCGAGCGGCTCTACGTCGCCGATGTCGGCAACGACGTGATCAAGGTGCTCGACCCCAACACGCTCGAAACGCTCGGCGAGGTGGGCCGCGGCGAGCTTTCGAGCCCGCACGACGTGGCGTTCGACGCCGAGGGGCGGTTGATCGTCGCCGACAGCGGCAACGACCGCGTCGTCGTCTTTTCGCTCGACGGCTCGGCGCCCCTGCACCTCGCCGGCTGGCGCCAGGGCCTGGGCAGCCCCGAAGGCGTCGCCGTGGTGCCGCACGGCTGGATTTACGTCACCAACGCCTCCGAGCACAACGTCATGCTGCTGTGGGGCGGCAAGGTGGTTACGCGCGCGGGCGTCCGCGGCAAGGGTGAGAACGAGTACCTGCGGCCCCACGACGTCGCGGTCGCCGCCGACGGCACGGTTTACGTCGCCGACCCTGGCAACGACCGCGTCCAGATGCTGACGGCGGAACTGGAATACATCGGATCGCTCGGCGGCGCGGCCTACGGCTTCGACGAGCCCAAGTATCTGGCGTTCGACGAGCGCGGCTGGCTCTACGTCTCCGACGAGTACAACCACCAGGTCAAGATTCTCGACGAGGCGCGCGCGCTCGTCGCGACCGTCGGCTCGG
>JAZFVR010000252.1:0-7225 GCA_036447835.1 Alphaproteobacteria bacterium
GGGCCGGGTTCGATTCGCTGGCGCCCGCCGACGGTGCCTTCTACATCTACGCCGACGTCTCGCGGCTCACCAACGACAGCCAGGATTTCTGCCGCCGCATGCTCCGCGACATCGGCGTCGCGGCGACGCCGGGCCTCGACTTCGACCCGGCGCGCGGCCACGCCTTCGTGCGCTTCTCGTTCGCCGGCTCGACCGAGGACATGGCCGAGGCCGCTCGGCGGTTGCGCGCCTGGCGGCGGTGATCGGGAGTAAGCGGCGCGGGGGTCTCACATCGCGCACCAGCCCCCGCACTCGGAAAGCGAGGTGCCCGCCTATTCGACCAGCTTTTGCCACCAGCCGCGCCGCGGCTCGGGCTTGGGTTCGTCGCGTGTTTCGCGCTCGACGGCGGCGACGGGGAAATCGACGGGCGCCGCAGGCGCCGGCTCGAACGGCGGCGCGGGCTGCCGCGCGGCGGCGGGTTCGGGCTCGGCGCTCGGTTCCGGTGCGGCGTCGGTCGCCACCGGCTCCGTCGTCTTGCGGCGCGGGCGCCGGGCGCGCTTCTTCGTGGGCGCCTCCGCTTCCGCCTCGACCTCTGCGGCGACCTCGGGCGCGGTCGCCTCCACCTCGGCGACCTCGGTCTCGGCGGCCTCGGCCTTCTTGCGGCGCGGGCGCCGAGCGGTCTTTGGCCTCTCGGTCTCGGGTTTGGCCTTGGCCCGCGCCCTGCGCTCGGGTTCGGGCTCCGGCTCGGCTTCGGGCTCCACCGCGGGTCCCTCGATCGCTTCGGCGGCGATCGCCGCTTCGGCGACATCGTCGCTGGTGGCGCGAACCGCCGCTTCGGCGCCTTCCTTCGCCGCGGCGCCGCGGCGCCGGCGGCCGCCGCGCTTGCCCCGGCGGCGCCGTTTGCGTGGCGCCTCCGCGATCTTTTCCGCCTCGGCGGCCTCGGCGGCCTCCCCGACCCCCCCGGCCTCCTCCTCGGCGGTCTGTTCCTCGGCCTCGGCGGCGGCTTCGACCTCCTCGTCCTTGGGCCGCTTCGACCGCCGCCGTCGTTTGCGGCCCGCCGCCGCTTCGTCGTCGGCGTCGATTCGTTCGGCCTCCTCGGGCTGGCCGCGCGTCTTGACGCGTTCGAGACGGTAATCGGGCGGGATCAGGCTGTCGTCGGCGGCAAGCGTCACGCGCAAGCCATAGCGCTCCTCGATGCCGTTCAGCATCGCGCGCTTCTGGTTGAGGATGTAAAGGGCGACCGCGCTAGGCACGTGGACCGTGGCCTCGTGACTGCGCTCGCGGATGCCTTCCTCCTCGATCACGCGCAGTACGTGGAGTGCGGTCGATTCGGTCGAGCGGATACGTCCGGTGCCGCCGCAATGCGGGCACACCTGGGTGCTCGATTCGAGCAGGCTAGGGCGCAGGCGCTGGCGCGACAGCTCGAGCAGGCCGAAGGGGCTGATGTGGCCCATCTGGATCCGCGCACGGTCGTGCTTCATCGCCTCCTTGAAGCGGCGCTCGACCGTGCGGTTGTTCTTGGGATCCTCCATGTCGATGAAGTCGATGACGATGAGCCCGGCGAGGTCGCGCAGCCTGAGCTCGCGGGCGATCTCCTCGGCCGCCTCCAGGTTGGTCTTGTGCGCGGTCTCCTCGATGTTGCGCTCGCGCGTGGCGCGGCCCGAGTTGACGTCGATGGCGACCAGCGCCTCGGTCGGGTTGAGGACGATGTAGCCACCCGATTTGAGGCGCACCACCGGGCTGTGCATGGCGTCGAGCTGGCCTTCCACCTGATAGCGGTAATACAGCGGGATGCGCTCGTCATACTGAATCACGCGCTTGGCGTGGCTCGGCATGAGCCGGCGCATGAAGTCCTTGGCCATGCGGTAGCCGTCTTCGCCGTCGACCAGCACCTCTTCGATGTCCTTGGTGTAGAGGTCGCGGATCGAGCGGTTGATGAGGTTGGCTTCCTCGTTGATGAGCGCCGGCGCGATCGACTTCAGCGTCAGCTCGCGAATGTCGTGCCACAGGTTCATCAGGTACTTGAAGTCGCGCTTGATCTCGGCCTTGGTGCGGCCGAGACCGGCGGTGCGCAGGATGACGCCGACACCCTCGGGCACCGGCAGCTCGGCAGCGATCGCCTTGAGGCGCTTGCGATCGTCGGGGTTGACGATCTTGCGAGAAATGCCGCCGCCGCGCGCGGTGTTGGGCATGAGAACGCAATAGCGCCCGGCGAGCGAGAGATACGAGGTGAGCGCCGCGCCCTTGTTGCCGCGCTCTTCCTTGACGACTTGGACGAGCATGATCTGGCGCCGCTTGATCACCTCCTGGATCTTGTAGCGGCGTGACGGGTGGACACGGCGGCGGTTGATGTCGTCGATCTCTTCGCCGCTGACCACTTCGACCGGCTTGCCGTCGGCCGAGGCCTCTTCCGCCTCGCCCTCCCCGGCGTCGGCGCGCGCGTCGGCGGCGGCCGATTCCGCGGCCTGCTCCTTGGCTTCCTGCGCGGCCAGCGCCTTCCGGTCGGCGATGGGAATCTGGTAGTAGTCGGGATGAATCTCGTTGAAGGAGAGGAAACCGTGGCGGTTGCCGCCGTATTCGACGAACGCCGACTGCAGCGACGGCTCTACCCGTGTCACCTTGGCGAGATAGATGTTTCCCTTGAGTTGCTTCTTGGTCGAGGTGTCGAAGTCGAATTCGTCGAGACGATTACCACTGAGTACGACCACCCGGGTTTCTTCCGCGTGGGTCGCGTCGATCAACATGCGTTTTGTCATGAGACATATAGCTCCGCAACGGACCTGGATCGCGACGGCGCGAATTACCGTCGCGGGGCCCGTCCCT
The DNA here is from genome assembly GCA_036447835.1 of Alphaproteobacteria bacterium. Taxonomy (GTDB): domain Bacteria; phylum Pseudomonadota; class Alphaproteobacteria; order JAAXGF01; family JAAXGF01; genus JAZFVR01. The sequence goes on from JAZFVR010000252.1 coordinate 2,803, forward strand.
GTTTGGGCGAAGCCGCTGGCATCTTTCCTCGACCCGTCGAATCGTATGGCCGCCTTGGGCCAGAACGGGGAGTGACAAGACTGCCGAGCCTCCGGCGTATGCCGAAGGGCGGCTTCGGGTTAGTCCTAGCAACCGCACCGTCTTGAGCGAGACTGCACCGGGCGCGGCACAATCATTGGCAGATGGCCTGCGTACGCCCAGCCGCCTCGCCGCCCGTCCACGTCGCCGCGGAACCGGGCCGACTGCGGTGATCCGCGCTACGATCATACATCCCCGCCGGGGCGCTCGACAACGGGATATTGCGCCCCGGCGCGATATCCCGGAACGGCCGCTGGCGCGCAGCTTTCGGGCGGACACCTAAATCGTTGCCGTGATGCGATTTTTCGAGCAGTATCTGCGCCACACTCAAGGGTGCCCTTCGCCGAGGGTCTGCGTGCGACGTCTTTCCGCGTTTCTCCTGGTCGCGTTTGCGCTCGTGCTGCTGGTTCCGGGCATGGCCCGGGCGAAGCCGGCGGTCACCGGTCTGCGCCTCGGCGTCCACACCGATATCACCCGCGTCGTGCTCGACCTCACCGGCAACCTTGCCTACACGGTATTCACGCTGCGCGCTCCCTACCGTGTCGTGATCGATCTGCCCGAGGTCGAATGGCGGATGCCGGCGAATTCCATGCCGGCCGGGCGCGGCGTGGTGGAACGGCTGCGCTACGGCCTGTTCCAGCCCGGCACCTCGCGCCTGGTGCTCGACGTCGCGTCGCCGGTCACGGTGCGCAAGATGTTCATGCTGCGCCCGATCGCGAATTTCGGTTACCGGCTGGTGCTCGATCTCGCGGCGGTGTCGGCCGAGGAGTTCCGTCGCCGGGACCGGTCGTCGGCAGGCGCCCAGGCGCAGACGGCGCGGTTGCCGCTGCCGCCGCAGCCGGTGCCCGAGCGCCGCGGTCGCCGGGTGATCGTCGTCGATCCCGGCCACGGCGGCGTCGACCCGGGAACGAGCGGGGCGAGCGGCACCCACGAGAAGCGGATCACTCTCGCCGCCGCGCGCGAGCTCAAGCGCCAGCTCGAGGCAACCGGCCGCTACGCCGTGGTGATGACGCGCACGCGCGACGTGTTCGTGCGTTTGCACCAACGCGTCCAGGTCGCGCGCAACGCCAAGGCCGATCTGCTCATTTCACTGCACGCCGACGCCATCGCCAACAAGCGCGTGCGCGGGGCCACGGTCTACACCCTGTCGGAGAAGTCCTCCGATGCCGAGGCGGCCCAACTCGCGGCCAAGGAGAACAAGTCCGACATCATCGCCGGCATCGATCTCGCCTCCGAGGCCTACGGCGACGACGTCACCAATATTCTCATCGACCTCGCCCAGCGCGAGACCATGAACTTCTCGGCCGAATTCGCCAATCTGCTGATCCCCGAGCTCGGCAAGGAGGGGCGGCTCTTGCGCAAGACGCACCGGTTCGCGGGATTCCGGGTGCTCAAGGCGCCCGACGTGCCTTCGGTGCTGGTCGAGATGGGCTACGTGTCGAACCGCAAGGACGAGCGCATGCTGCGCGACCCGGCGCGGCGGCGCGACCTGATGCGGGCCGTCGTCCGCGCCGTCGACCGCTATTTCGCCCTCAGAAAATCGGCCGATCGAACATAACTTGGACACATTCCGGTAATAATGTTTAAACCCCATATGGCCTAGTAGGTGGATACGCCGGATAGGCCGCTACGGCTTGATGAAAGCACTTTCGATATCATTCACCGTCCTCATGGTGCTGGTGGCGATCGCCGCCGGCAGCGTGCTGTATGCGCTGCACTACTACGGGCGCGGTTTGCCGGACTACCAGGCGCTCGCCGACTACGAGCCGCCGACGGTGACCCGCGTCCACGCCGGCGACGGCCGCCTGCTCGCCGAATACGCCGTCGAGCGCCGCGTCTTCGTGCCCATCAAGGCCATGCCCCGGCGGCTGATCAACGCGTTCCTCGCCGCCGAGGACAAGAACTTCTACCGCCACCCGGGGGTGGATTTCGCAGGCGTGCTGCGCGCGGTGGTGACGAACCTGGCCAACCTCGGCAGCGCGCGCCGGCTCCACGGCGCCTCGACGATCACCCAGCAGGTGGCGAAGAACTTCCTGCTCACCAACGAAGTCTCGATCGAGCGCAAGATCAAGGAGGCGCTGCTCGCCTTCCGCATCGAGCGCGCCTTCAGCAAGGACCGCATCCTCGAGCTCTATCTCAACGAGATCTATCTCGGCATGGGGTCCTACGGCGTCGCCGCCGCGGCGCTCAACTACTTCGACAAGTCGCTCGACCAGCTGAGCATCGCCGAGGCCGCGTATCTTGCGGCGCTGCCCAAGGCGCCCAACAACTATCATCCGATCCGTCGCGCCGCGGCCGCCAAGGCGCGACGCGACTGGGTGATCGAGCGCATGCGCGGGGAGGGCCTGGTCTCGAACGTCGAGGCGGCGTGGGCGAAGACCGAGCCGCTCATCGTGCGCTCGGGCGATCCGGCCGAGTTCGTCCGCGCCGACCACTTCACAGAAGAGGTTCGACGGCTGCTGATAAGGCGGTACGGCGAGCAGGCGCTTTACGAAGGCGGCCTCTCGGTGCGCACCACCGTCGATCCGCGCCTGCAGGACATCGCCGAGCGCACCCTGCGCAAAGGCCTCATCGCCTACGACCGCCGCCACGGCTGGCGCGGACCGGTGGCGCGCGTCGACCCGGGGCCCGGCTGGGCCGAGCGCCTCGCCGAAACGCCGCCGTCGCCTGTCGACGAATGGCGGACGGCGGTGGTGATCAACGTCGGTGCGAGTTTCGCGACCGTTGGCTTCGCCGACGGCGTGATCGGGCGCATTCCCCTCGCCGAGCTCAAGTGGGCGCGCGAGTGGCGCGAGGACCAGCGCGTCGGGCCCAAGATCGAGCGTCCCGCCGACGTCCTCGCCGAAGGCGACGTGGTGTTGGTCGAGCCGCTCGCGGGCGAGGGCGACGCCGCCGATTTCACGTATTACGCCCTGCGCCAGGTGCCCGACATCGACGGCGGGCTGGTGGCGCTGAACCCGCACACCGGCCGGGTGCTGGCGATGGTCGGCGGCTTCAGCTATGCGCTCAGCGAGTTCAACCGGGCGACCCAGGCGATGCGCCAACCCGGCTCGGCGTTCAAGCCGTTCGTCTACATGGCGGCGCTCGACAACGGCTTCACCCCGTCGAGCATCATCGACGATGCGCCCATCGTCATCGACCAGGGCCCCGGCCTGCCGAAGTGGAAACCGGCGAACTTCACCACCCGGTTCTACGGTCGTTCGCCGTTGCGCATCGGCGTCGAGCGCTCGCGCAACCTGATGACCGTGCGACTCGCCCGGGCGCTGGGCATGGATACGGTGGCCGGCTATGCCGAGCGCCTCGGTCTCGTCGAGCGCCTGCCCAGGCTCCTGCCCATGGCGCTCGGCGCCGGCGAAACCACGCTGGTCAGGCTCACCACGGCTTATGCGATGATCGTCAACGGCGGCAAGCAGATCACGCCGGAGCTGATCGAACGTATCCAGGACCGCAACGGCGAAATGATCTACGCCCGCGATGCGCGCCCCTGTTCCGGCTGCGCCGGGGTCGGGTGGAGCGGGCAGGCGGCGCCGGAAATTCCCGACGTGCGGGAGCGGGTCCTCAGGCCCGACACCGCGTACCAGATGGTGTCGTTGCTGCAGGGCGTGATCGAGCGCGGGACCGGCCGGCGCATCCGCGAGCTCGGCCGGCCCCTTGCCGGCAAGACGGGCACCACCAACGAGAATTTCGACACCTGGTTCATCGGCTTTTCGCCCGACCTGGTCGCGGGCGTCTTCATCGGCTTCGACCAGCCCAAATCGCTCGGCTACAAGGAGACCGGCTCGCGCGTCGCCGTGCCCGTGTTCAAGAGCTTCATGGCCGAGGCGCTCGCCGGCGAATCGCGGATCCCGTTCCGCATCCCGCCCGGCATTCGCCTGGTGCGCATCGACGCCGACAACGGCCTGCTGCCGGGGACGGGCACCCGGCGGGTGATCCTTGAGGCCTACAAGCCGGGCACCGAGCCGGCGACCAGCACGTCCGCCGGCAGCGACACGAGCGCGACGGGGCTCTACTAGTGGTCTAAGTCGGACATATGGCACCCATACGACGGCCTTAGACCATTAGGCACTCCGAACCAAGGACCGCACGCGGGCTTTCTTCGTCGCGGCCGGCGGAGTATACAGTCTCCGCCGGAGAACCCGCGGGTTCAGCTAACCATCGAAAGGGCATCATGCGCTCCGAGGTCGCGGCGCTCGCCGAAGACATCAAGCAGTCATTGGTGCTGCTGAGGAGGCACCTTTGACTGGGACAAGGCGCTGAAGCGCCTCGACGCGCTCAACGCGCGCGCCGAGGACCCGGCGCTGTGGGACGACCCGCAGGTCGCGCAGGTCGTGATGCGCGAGCGCAC
>JAZFVR010000253.1:0-6201 GCA_036447835.1 Alphaproteobacteria bacterium
GAAGGTATGGGCGCGCGCCCGCCCACGCGCCAGGGTGACCGGCACCATGCGGCGGACATAGACGCGGGTGACCATCTCGCGCTCGTCGAGGTAGGCGAGCACCCGGTCGGCGTGCGTGCCGGCGACGCGGAAGGCGCGGCCGCGGCACGAGCCGCCGCGGTCGAGGCCGAGCACCAGGCCGGGGCGCTCGGAAGTACCGCGATAATGCACCGAGCGCACGCAGAACGCGCGGTGATATCCGCGGACGAGCGCCGGCTCGGCGGCCAGGTGGGAAAACCCCGGGCGCCACATCAGCGAGCCGTAGCCGAACACCCAGATGTCGCGATTCGCCATCGCCCCGTGGAAGTGCCGATGCAGGGGAGCCGATTGGTAGCCTGCACCGCCTGCCCGCGCAAGCGCGCAAGCTGGGCTCGACCGCCCCCGCGGCGCGGTCTATAACGGCTGCCATGTTCGACACCATACGCGCACGCATGGCGATAACGCCGCAGCGCACCGTCGCCGCCGGCGCCGTTGTGTCGGTCGCGCTGCTCACCGTGATCGGCGTCTCGACGACGTGGTTCATTTCGGCGAATTCGCTGCGCGACAACATCGAGGCCTGGGCCGAGGCGCGTCGCGCCGAGGGCTACGTCGTCGAATACCAGGGTCTCGAAGTCTCGGGCTTCCCCTTCCGCCTCACCACCGTGCTCGCGGCGCCGGCGATCGCCGAACCGAACCACCCGAATGCCTGGGCGTGGAAGGGCGACCGGGTCGTCTTCGAGGGCAGCCCGTGGGACTTCACCGAGCTGCAGATAACGCTGCCCGCCGCGCAGGAGTTTCGTTACCGGCCGGTCGCCGGCGGCGACCGCGTGGTCACGGCGACCGTCGATCAGGGCGTCGCGCAGATTGCCCTGCAGCGCGGCGTCATCGAGGGGTTCACGCTCGCGGTGTCGGGACTCACGCTCTCGACGGCCGACGACGTGCTGCGCGTCGAACGCCTCGCCGCCGAGGGTCGCCGCGTCGCCCGCGACACGCGCGAACTCTCGCTGGCGATCGACGACCTCACCCTGCCGGCGCGGATGAACGGCCCCATGGGGCGCGAGATCGCCCGTTTCGCCGCCGCGGCGACCGTCAAGGGCCCCTTGACGCCGGGCGACCTCCCCGCCGTGCTGATTGCCTGGAGCGAGGCCGGCGGCACGGTCGAGCTCGAGGCGGTGGATCTGCGCTGGCGCGACCTCGACATCACCGCCAGCGGCACTCTCGCCCTCGACCGGGAGATGCGCCCGCAGGCCGCGCTGAGCGCCGAGATCGTGGGCTACGGCGCGGCCCTCGTGGCGCTCGCCGAGGGCGGGGCCATGAAGGCGCGCGACGCCGTGCTCACCGCCACCGCGCTCGACCTGCTGGCGCGGCCGAGAGCGGACGGCGTGCGCGTGCTCACCCTGCCGCTCACGGCGCAGGACGGCACGCTGTTCGTCGGGCCGCTGGCGCTCCTCAGGCTGCCGCCGGTCGTTCGTCGCTGAAGGAATTCTTGCGCTGTCGTCCGGGATCGGTCATGGCGGCCGGACCATCCTTCGAGACGCGCTCTCGCGGGCGCTCCGCAGGACGAGGCGAGTTCTTGACCCTCATGGCGAGGTCCTCATGCTGAGGAGACCGCGCTCCCTCGTCCCGCAAACCTCATCCTGAGGAGGCGCGCAAGCGCCGTCTCGAAGGAGAGGTTTGCTGCTCGGGATGAGGGCGGGCGTCTCGAAGCGCGAGGACCGTTTCTCCTGGTTTGCGCAGGTGACGCAAAGATCTCAGTAAGCGCCGGGATCAGTTCCCGTCGGTCTCCGGTTCGGTCGCCTTGAAGGTGCCGGCCTGGTGCGCCTCGATGACGCCGCGGCGCACCGCCTGGGTGCGCGTGAACAGCTCCTCGAGCACCTCGCCCTCGCCCCAGCGGATCGCCCGCTGCAGCCGCGCCAGGTCCTCGCTGAAGCGGCCCAGCATCTCGAGCACCGCCTCGCGGTTGACGAGGAAGATGTCGCGCCACATCACCGGGTCCGAGGCGGCGATGCGCGTGAAGTCGCGAAAGCCGCCGGCGGCGTATTTGACGACCTCCTTGCGGGTGCTCGTTTCGAGGTCGGCGACGGTGCCGACGATGGTGTAGGCGATCAGATGCGGCAGATGCGAGGTGAGCGCCATCACCTGGTCGTGGTGATCGGCGTCCATGCGCTCGATCATCATGCCGGCGCGGCGCCACAGCTCGGCCACGCGCTCGACCGCGGCCTCGTCCGCACCGGGCGGCGGCGTGAGGATGCACCAGCGATCCTCGAACAGCGTGTCGAAGCCCGATTCGGGGCCCGAGTGCTCGGTACCGGCGACCGGGTGGGCGGGCACGAGATGGACGCCTGCGGGCAGATGCGGCGCGACGTCGCGCACCGTCAAACCCTTGGCCGAGCCGACGTCGCTGACAATCGCCCCCGCTTGGAGCCGCGGGCCGATCGCCTCGGCGATCGCGCGGTAGGCGCCGAGCGGCGTGCACAAGAGCACGAGATCGGCGCCCTCGACGGCGGCCCCCGGGTCATCGGTAAAGGTGTCGGCGAGGTCGAGCTCTCTCGCCTTGGCGAGCGTCTCCTTCTTGCGCGCGCAGACGACGACGTGGCCGGCGAGGCGGTCGCGCCGCACCACGCGGGCGAGCGACGAGCCGATCAGGCCGATGCCGATGAAGGCAATGCGCTCGAAAAGGGGTTTCTTCGCCATTGTCTAGCCCATGAACTCGGCGAGCGCGGCGACCAGCGCCTCGAGCTCGTCCTCGAGGCCGATGGTTATGCGCAGGCAATCGGGCAGGCGGTATTCGTGCATGCTGCGCGGGATGATGCCGCGTTCCATCAGGAACGCGCATGCCGCGTCGGCGTCGCGCCCGCTCTCGCTCGGGAAGCGCACGAGCACGAAGTTGCCGACGCCCGGATTGACCTCGAGGCCGAGCCGCGACAGCGCGTCCGCGAGCCACGGCCTGAAGCGGTCGTTGTGGCGGCGCGCCTTGGCGATGTGTTCGCCGTCGGCGAGCGCCGCCTGGCCGGCGGCGAGCGCCGGGCCGGTGACGTTGAACGGCCCGCGCACCCGGTTGAGCACGTCGGCGATCGCCGCCGGGCAATAGGCCCAGCCCAGCCGCAGCGCCGCGAGCCCGTAGATTTTCGAGAACGTGCGCGTCATCACCACGTTGTCGAAAGCGTCGACCAGCTCCTTTCCGGCACTGTAGTCGGCCTCGCCCACGTACTCGGCGTAGGCCGCGTCGATGACCAGCAGCGCGGCTTCGGGCAGACCCTCGCGCAGACGGCGCAGCTCCCCGCCCGAGAGGTAGCTGCCGGTCGGGTTGTTGGGGTTGGCGAGGAAGACGATGCGCGTCTTCGCCGACGCCCGCGCGACGAGCGCCGCGATGTCGGCCCTGAGTTCGGGCTCGGGCGTCGCCACGGGCTCGGCGCCGACGGCACGTGCGGCGACCGCGTACATGAGGAAGCCGTACTCGCTGTGCAGTACCTCGTCCCCCGGCCCGGCGTAGGCGCGCGCCAGCAGCGCCAGGAGCTCGTCGATGCCGCCGCCGCAGACGATGCGCCCGGCGTCGATGCCGTGAAGCGCAGCGAGCGCCGTACGCAGGCCCGTGGCGCCGCCGTCGGGGTAGCGGCTGAGGTCGGCGGCGGCGGCGTGATATGCGGCGACCGCCCGCGGGCTGGGGCCGAGCGGTGATTCGTTCGAGGCGAGCTTGATCATCCGGCCGCCGGGCGCCCCCGGCACGCTCGAGCGGCCGCCGACATAGGCCTCGATGTCGAGAATCCCCGGTCGCGGGGCGGGCGCCGCCACCCTACCCGCCGTCGTCGGCGCCGAAACCGATCATCGGTACGGCGTAACCGCCGAGATGGATGATGCGGATGACATGCTCGCCCATGATCTCTCCGACGTCGGCGAGGCGCGCGTCGCCCTCGCCGACGAACTCGTCGATCTCGATCAGGTGCAGACGCTCCCCCGGGTTCTCCGCGTCCTCCCACACGGCGATGTCGTTCGCCGGCAGGCCGCTGGCGACGAACGCCTCCTTGAGCGTCGCGCGGCTGAGCTCGGGGGTGACTTCGACTGCGACCAGCGAGACGTCGTCGCCGGTCTCTTCCTGGCTCACGTAGGCGATGGCGAGCGCGCCGAGCCGCTCGAAGCGGCCGCCGCTGTTCTCGATGAAAGGAAGCCGAGCGACGATCCGCGGCATGTGCTCGCCGGCGGCGATCAGCGTCGGCCACCACGGCGCCGCATCGCCTTCCTGCGGCACCGGCAGCACGCCCACCGTCGCAGTGCCGCCGACGACCGCGCGGATCACCGGGTTGGCGAGCCGGTGCAGGGTCATCCGCGTGCCCGCGCCGTAGTGGTCGCGCGCCAGGTCCCAGTAGCCCACCGACTTCTCGGGCGCGTGCACGGCGACGCTCAGCGTTCCCTGCAGGCGCGTGGTGGCGGCCACCATCTCGCGCCATATACGCACCACCACCGCCGGCGGAAAGCGGCCGTGGTGGCGCTCCATCAACCGGCGCAGGATGGTCACCTCGCGCGCCGGGCGGATGTAGGCGCCCGCCGCCTCGCGGCTCTTCACCACGGCGATTAGTTCGACGATCTCGGTGCGCTGCATGATGAGATCGTGCATCCGGTCGTCGATGTCGTCGATCTCTCGGCGCAACGTCTTGAGGGAAGCCGATCGGGCGGTCATGGGCACCGGCAGTGGGGGAAATTGGGACCGATAGTAGTAGCTTCGGGGGCGGGGAAAATCAAAGAAAACGTTGACATTTTCCGCCCCTGCCACCTAGCTATTCGGTTCTGGCCAGGCTCGGGAAACTCCGCGGTCACCGACGCTCCGCGGCGCATATCCGGCGGCCCCGGAGGACCGGAACGCAAGGGCGCAGGCGGGGTTCGGCGAGGCGCGGGGCGCCCCGTCGGGCACCCTGCGGGGCGTGCCACGGGAACGTGAATTGCCGGGGCGGCCGACCCCGACATAGAGTGCCCGCGCCCATGGCCACCGACAAGGAAACCGGTTGAGAGCCGATGCCTATAAAGATTCCGGACAATCTGCCGGCGCGGCGGATCCTCGAACGGGAAGGCGTGCTCGTCATCGACGAGCACCACGCCACCCGGCAGGACATCCGGGCGATGCGCATCGCGCTCTTGAACCTGATGCCCGAGAAAATCAAGACCGAGACCCAGATCGCCCGGGTAGTCGGCAGCACGCCGCTGCAGGTCGAGATGACCCTGCTCAAGACCGCCTCGTATACGCCGACCAACACGTCGTCGGAACACATGCTGGCGTTCTACAAGCCATGGGAGGACGTCGCCGGGGAGAAGTTCGACGGCCTCATCGTCACCGGCGCACCGGTCGAGGAGATCGAATTCGAGGAGGTCCACTACTGGACCGAGTTGACCGACATCTTCGACTGGGCGCGCACCCACGTTTTCCGCACGTTGAACATCTGCTGGGGCGGGCAGGCCGCGCTCTATCATTACTACGGCGTCCCCAAGCACGCCATCAAGCAAAAGCTTTCCGGCGTGTTCGAACATCGGGTCGCGACCTCCAACTCGGTGCTGCTCAGGGGCTTCGCCGACAGCTTCCTGGTGCCGGTGTCGCGCTATACAGAGACCCGCCGCGCCGACGTCGACAAGATCCCGAGCCTGGTCGTCCTCGCCGAATCCGACGTGGCCGGCCTGTGCCTGATCGAGGATCGGGAGCTAAACCAGGCGCACATGTTCAACCACCTCGAATACGACACCGACACGCTGGCCGACGAGTACCGGCGCGACATCAAGGCCGGCCGCGACATCCGCGTTCCCGGCAACTACTTCCCCGGCGACGATCCCGACCGGGCGCCGGCCAATACCTGGCGCGCCCACGGCCACCTGCTGTTCTCGAACTGGATCAACGACATGTACCAGCACGCGCCATTCGACATCGCCGACATCGGCAAGGATCGCGTCGAGGCGCGCTCGGCAGCGCGCGCGCGAGGCTCGGCCGGCGCCTGATCGCCGCCGCGGCGGCCTTTCGTATTCTTAGTGGTCTAAGTCGGACATATGGCACCCATACGACGGCCTTCCGAGTTCATCCGGCCAGGCGCGTGACGCGCCGTGATGCGGGCACATCACAAGCGACGCGCAACGCCGCCGGGGGGCCTGGGCGGCCGCCCTCGGGGTCTCGTTTCCCGCCTCCTCGGGGCGTCAGGCACACGCGAC
>JAZFVR010000254.1:0-2635 GCA_036447835.1 Alphaproteobacteria bacterium
AGTGGAGCGCCGCGGTTTCGACGCCGTCGCTCGATTTGGCCATGATGGGATCAACTATGCGTCTCGCCCCGCCCGACCGTCAACGCGCGCCTCCGCGCCTGTACGTCGAGGCGCCGCTCGCCGAGGCGCTCGCCGGCGCGCGGCGCGAACCGGGCCCGTGGGCGGTGCTCACCGGGCCCGAGGGCGGATTCGCGGCCGAGGAGATCGCCGCGCTTGCCCGCGTGCCCGAGGCTTTGCGCGTGGGCCTCGGCCCGCGGACGCTGCGCGTCGAGACCGCGGCGATCGCTGCGCTGGCGTGTCTCCAGGCGCTCGCCGGCGACTGGCGGAGCGGGTAACTCGCGCCTCGCGCAGGGCTGGGTTGCGCCTTAAGCGCTTGTCGCGCGGGGCGATTTGCGTGTAATCCTCTCCTCTGGAGCCGCGCGCAAAAAAACATATACAAGGCCAATCGATGTCCGGACCGCCGAAATCGGCCGGCCCTCCCGTTACCGACAAGCGCGAACTCGTCGAATATCTCGCTGCGGCGTGCACGCCCCGCGAGGACTGGCGCATCGGCACCGAGCACGAGAAGTTCGGCTTCAACCTCGACGATCTGCGGCCGCTGCCCTACGGCGGGCCGCAAGGAATCGGCGCCGTGCTCGAGGGCATGGAGCGCTTCGGCTGGGCGCCGGCCTTCGAAGGCGACAACGTCATCGCGCTCACCTTCGACGGTCAGGCGGTAACGCTCGAGCCCGGCGGCCAGTTCGAGCTTTCCGGCGCCCCGGTCGCCAACCTGCACCAGACCTGCGCCGAGGTGCACAGCCACCTGTCGCAGGTCAAGACCGTCGCCGAGGAGCTCGGCGTCGCCTTCGTCGGCGTCGGCTTCCAGCCCAAGTGGCGCCGCGAGGACATCGCCGTTATGCCCAAGGGGCGCTACGACATCATGCGCGCCTACATGCCGACGCGCGGCAGCCTCGGCCTCGACATGATGCTGCGCACCTGCACGGTGCAGGTCAATCTCGACTTCGCCGACGAGGCCGACATGGTCAAGAAGATGCGCGTCGGCCTCGCGCTGCAGCCGGTGGCGACGGCGCTGTTCGCCAACTCGCCGTTCACCGACGGCGTGCCCAACGGCTACCTGAGCTACCGCAGCATGGTGTGGACCGACACCGACCCCGACCGCTGCGGCATCCTGCCCTTCGTCTTCGAGCCCGGCATGGGCTTCGAGCGCTATGTCGATCACGTGCTCGACGTGCCCATGTACTTCGTCCACCGCGACGGCCGCTACATCGACGCCAGCGGCCAGTCGTTCCGCGACTTCCTCGCCGGCCGGCTGCCGGCGCTTCCCGGCGAGCACCCCACCTTGAGCGACTGGGAGGACCACATGACGACGCTGTTCCCCGAGGTGCGCCTCAAGCGCTTCATCGAGATGCGCGGCGCCGACGGCGGCCCGTGGGACATCATCTGTGCGCTGCCGGCGCTGTGGGTGGGGCTCGTCTACGATCGGGGCGCTCTCGACGCCGCGTGGGACATGGTCAAGGACTGGACGATCGAGGACCACCAGCACCTGCGCAACGAGGTGCCCAAGCGGGCGCTCGGCACCGAGTTCCGTGGCCGCGCCATGCTCGACATCGCGCGCGAGGTGCTGACGATCGCCCGCGAGGGGCTCGCGCGCCGCGCGATCCTCGACGGCTCGGGCCACGACGAGACCCACTTCCTGGCGCCGCTCGACGCCATCGCCGAAAGCGGCCAGACCCCGGCGGAGGGCCTGCTCGAAGCCTACTACGGCGAGTGGGAAGGCAGCGTCGACGCGCTGTTCACCGATTGCGCGTATTAGGCCGCCGCTGAAGAAGGACCGGAATTCGGCCGCATGCTTCGAGACGCGACCCTTTCGGGTCGCTCCTTGAGGCATGAGGGGTCCTATTCCTTCATTGATCGTCCTCATGCTGAGGAGGGCCGAAGGCCCGTCTCGAAGCATGTTGGGCCCTGCGAGGGCGCCATTCAGCACCCTACTGAACCGATCGCGTCGTCTGCGGGCTTAACCTAGGTTACCCGTACTTCGGCCGTTCCGGGCTACGCTTGCCTCAAGAAGACTCTTTCCGGGAAGCGCTCGCACGCGCGTTCGGCGTGGGTGGTGCATTTCTCTACGGAAGGAGATGCGACCATGGATACGGGACCAGTACGCGAAGCAGTCGCTGTGTTCCACGACGAAGCTTCGCTGCGGGGGGCGGCGGACGAGCTCCTGATGTCGGGGTTCGACCGATCGTATCTGAGCCTGCTCGGCGGTCACCGGGCGGTCGAGCGGAAGCTTGGCCACATGTACGAAAGAGTCGCCGAGGTCGAGGACGACCCTGACGCCCCGCATCGCGCCTACATGAGCTCGGACTCGCGCATCGAGGCGGAGAGTGGCATCATCGGCGGTCTCGCCTACGTCGGCGCGGTCTGCGCCGTGGGCGCCGTCGTCGCCTCGGGCGGCACGGTCGCGGCGGCGCTCGCCGGCGCGGCGGCGGCGGGCGGCGCCGGCGGATTGATCGGCGCGGCGCTCGCCGGCGTCATCGGCAGCCACCACGCCGATTACCTGCAGGAGCAGCTCGACCGCGGCGGCCTCGTCCTGTGGGTGCGGACGCGCGACGCCGCGCACGAGAAGCGCGCCGTGGAA
>JAZFVR010000255.1:0-2679 GCA_036447835.1 Alphaproteobacteria bacterium
GGACAAGGCGGCCGCCATGATCAAGCGCTGGCGGCGCGATTCGGATTACCTTTACGCATTGCGCCAAATCGAGGAAAACACGTAATGGCCATGCGCAAGGCTGGGCGCCGGTCTACCGAGAATGGCATGGTTCGCGCGCTGCGCACGCGGAATCGTGACGGTCCCGTTGCGCCCGACAAACCCGACGACGACGATGGCGGGGATCTGCGCATGCGCATCGAGCAGGCCCTCCTGGCCGACGCCTGGCCCGCCTACGTGGCCGACCTGTCGGGCAGGCTGCTGTTCGCCAACGCCGCCTACCAGGCAATCCTGCGTGACGCCGCGCCGACCCCGGATTCGGGGCCGGAGGGATCGCAAGCGCACCTTCTGTCGCCCGACGCCGTCGGGCAGGTGCGCAAGGAGCAAGGTGCGATCGAGCTGGACGAGACGATGGGGAGCGACCTTTCCCCGCGCCGGTTCCGCTCCCGTCACTTCCCCATCCACGACGACGCCGGCAACATCGTCGCCGTCGGCGGCATCTACCACGACGCCATGCGCGAACAAGCGCTCGCCCAGCGCGCCGTCCACATCCAGGAACGCTTCGACGACATCACCCGGCTCGTCTCCGACTGGGTGTGGGAGGTCGATCAGGACTTCAACTTCACCTACGTTTCGGCGCGGGTGATGGAGGTCTTCGGGATGCATCCGCGCCTCCTGCTGGGTTCCAACCTGTTCGATCTCGGCGTGTTCACCGACACCAGCGGCCAGGTGCCCGACCAAAGCAGCCGCTCGCCGTTCCGCGACAAGGTGTTCCGGGTCATCGGCACCGACGGCCGCGCGCGGCTGTGCCGGCTGAGTGGCATGCCGATCTTCGAGACGACGACCGGTGTCTTCATCGGCTACCGCGGCACCGGCAACGACATCACGGCGCAACTCGACGCCGAGGACCGGGCCTCGCGCGCCCAGCTTCGGCTCGCCGAGGCGATCGAGTCGAGCTCGGAGGGGTTCGCGCTGTTCGACCGCAACAACCGGCTGGTGATCTGCAACGGCAAATACCGCGAGTACCACCCGACGATCGCCGAACTCCTGGTTCCCGGCGCCGCCTACGAAGACCTCGTCCGCGCCGGCGCCGAGCGCGGACAGTTCACCGACGCCGCCGGCCGCATCGAGGAGTGGATCGCGAGCGAGCTTGAACGCCAGCGCGACCCCCAGGGCGCGACCGAACAGCGGCTTTCCGACGGGCGCTGGCTCAAGGTCAGCGACCGGCGGACCGAGGACGGCTCGACCGTGTGCCTGCGCACCGACATCACCGAGCTCAAGCAGCGCGAGGAAGCGCTGCGCCGGGCCGAGGAAAGCTCGCGCGCGGCGCGCGAAACGGCCGAGCTCGCCAACCGTGCCAAGACCGAATTCCTCGCCAATATGAGCCACGAGCTGAGAACGCCGCTCAACGCGATCATCGGCTTCTCGGAGATCATCATGGGCGAGATGTTCGGGCCGATCGGCGTCGAGCAGTACAAGGAGTACATGAAGGACATCCACGAGAGCGGCTCGCACCTCTACAACCTGATCAACGACATTCTCGACGTCTCCAAGGCCGAAGCCGGCAAGCTCGAGCTGAGCGAAAGCGAGATCGACATCGCCGACGCCGTCACCCGCTGCGTGCGCCTGGTGGGCGAGCGCGCCGAGCGCGCCGAGGTCGCGCTCGAAGTCGAGGTCCCGCAAGGGCTGCCGCTGCTCTACGCCGACGAGCGCAAGATCAAGCAGATCCTCCTCAACCTGCTGTCGAACGCGGTCAAGTTCACGCCCACCGGCGGGAAGGTGTCGATTTCGGCGCGAATCGAGCCCGACGGGTGGTTCTGCTTCGCCATCACCGACACCGGGATCGGCATCTCCGAGCAGGACATGGCCGATGTCATGGCGCCCTTCGGACAGGTCGACAGCACGCTCGCCCGTCGTTACGAAGGAACCGGGCTGGGGTTGCCGCTGACCAAGGCCCTCGTCGACCTGCACGGCGGCGAGCTCGACCTGCAAAGCGAGCTCGACGTCGGCACCACCGTCACCGTGCGCCTGCCCAAGGACCGGCTGCGGCCCGCCTGATCGTCAAGACCCGGCTGATTTCGTTTCCGATGTGATGCGCCGATGGCGCGCGGCGCGCCGGAGACGCGCCGCCGCGACCGTGCCGCCCGAGGCGACGACGGCGCCCACGGCGCAGACCGCGCCGACGTAAGCGAGGCCGCCGATGACGCCGGTCTCCGCCTCGATGCGCGAGTCCGAGCTCATGTAGGCGAGATGCGGGGCGTCGGGGCGTCCTCGACGACCCTTTCGTACATGTGGCCGAGCTTCCGCTCGACCGCCCGGTGACCGCCGAGCAGGCTCAGATACGATCGGTCGAACCCCGACATCAGGAGCTCGTCCGCCGCCGCCCGCAGCGAAGCTTCGTCGTGGAACACAGCGACCGCTTCGCGTACTGGTCCCGTATCCACGGCCGACCTCCTTCCGTAGAGAAATGCACCACCCACGCCGAACGCGCGTGCGAGCGCTTCCCGGAAAGAGTCTTCTTGAGGCAAGCGTAGCCCGGAACGGCCGAAGTACGGGTAACCTAGGTCAAGCCCGCAGACGACGCGATCGGTTCAGGAGGGTGCTGAATGGTGCCCTCGCAGGGCCCACCATGCTTCGAGACGGGTCTTCGGCCCTCCTCAG
>JAZFVR010000256.1:0-4995 GCA_036447835.1 Alphaproteobacteria bacterium
CACCGCGCTTGGGAAGATGCTCCTGGGCTCGTTGCCCCGGCGACGGCGCGAACGGCTGATCGCCAACCTGCCGCTGAGATGCTACACCGTGAAGACGATCACCGACGCCGAGGCGTTCGCCCGCGAGGTCGAGCGCGCCCGGGCGGCCGGCGTGGCCACGGCTTGCAACGAGTTCCTCGCCGGTGTCGTCGGCGTCGCCGTGCCGGTAATCGGGCCACGGCAGCAGGTGCGGGCAGCGCTCGCCCTGGTGGCGCCCGAGGCACGCCTCACCTGCGAGCAAGCGCTCAAACAGGTCGCGCGACTGCGCGAGGCCGCCGATCGTCGGTCCGCGACCCCGTTCGCCGATGTGCCGGAAAGCGCGAGAGCGGACCGCGCGGCCGTGTCGCTGAGGTCGGTTTGAACCGGCGCCACCGGGATTAGGCTTCGCATTCGCAATATCCGGCGACGGCCGGGTCGCTTCTTGACCGCGCCGGTGAATTCCGGCTCACTCGTCCTCGGCAAGATCGAGGAGGACGGGCGATGTTTCGCGACAACCCCCTGAAGGCGAAGCTTGCCGCGGGCGAGCCCGTCGTCGGCTGCTGGCTGCACATGGCGAGCGCGGTGGCGGCCGAGGTGGTGGCGCTCGCCGGCTACGACTTCGTGCTCATCGACCACGAGCACGGGCCGGGCTCGCTGCTCTCCGCCACGTCGCTGATGCAGGCGGTCGCCGGTGCGGGCACGGCGACGATGATGCGCGTGCCGTGGAACGACACGGTCTACATGAAGCGTGCGCTCGACACCGGGGTCGAGGGCGTGATGGTTCCGGCGATCGACGATGCCGACGCCGCACGCCGCGCGGTCGCCGCCTGCCGCTACCCGCCGGCCGGCGTCCGCGGCGCCGCCTACGTCATCACCCGCGCCTCCGATTACGGCCTCAAGGCGGACGAATACGCGGCGAAGATCAACGATAATCTCCTGATCATGTGCCAGATCGAATCGCCGCGCGCGGTCGACAGCATCGCCGAGATCGCCGCCGTCGACGGTGTCGACGTGCTGTTCATCGGACCCTTCGACCTGTCGTCCGCCATGGGCAAGCCGGGCCGCTTCGACGACCCGGAGGTCGCCGCCACGCTGGCCCGCGCCGAAGATGCGATCCTCGCCAGCGGCAAGGCCATGGGCGGCATCCCCAAGGCCGGCGACGACGCTGCGGCGATGCTTGCGCGCGGCTACCGCGTCGTCGTCAGCGGCAGCGACGTGATCTTGCTGCGCGATGCCGCCCGCGCCGACGTCGCGGCGCTCGGCCGCGGTTGATTGCGGCTTTTCGCACGATCGTTCTCGGCCCGCCGCCGAGGCTAGGGAGGACACGACATGAGCGCCGAATTCCCGCACCTGTTCAGCCCGGTCACGCTGCGTCATGTGACGCTCAGGAACCGCATCGTCTTCGGTGCGCACACCGCCAACATGAGCGAGGGCGGCCTGCCCGGCGACCGCCATTTCGGCTACTACCGCGAGCGCGCCCGCGGCGGCGCGGCGATGATCGTCGTCGAGCCGACGCCGGCGCACCGGACGGCTGTGCTCACCCGCGGCAACTTCCGCCACGAGGACGACAGCGTCATCGAACCATTTCGCCGCATCACCGACGAGTGCCACGACCACGGCGCGGTGATGATCCACCAGATCTATCACGTCGGCGGCCACGGCGATCAGGACAACTCGTGGGAGCCCTACTGGTCGCCCTCGGGCCTGCCGTCGATGCACGACCCGTGGGGCAGCCACGCCATGAGCGAGGCCGAGATCGAAGAGCTGATCGCGGCCTTCGTCGAGGCCGCGCGCCGCGACCGCGACGCCGGCTTCGACGGGGTCGACCTGTTCGCCGGCTACAACTGCCTCATCGACCAGTTCTGGTCGCCGCTCACCAACAAGCGCGACGACCGCTGGGGCGGCGGCCTCGACAACCGGATGCGCTTCGCGCTCGAGCTGTGCCGCCGCATCCGCGACATGGCCGGCGACGACTTCATCGTCGGCATGACCGTCTCGGGCGCCGAGCCCTATCCCGGCGGCCTTTCCATCGAGGACAAGCAGGAGATCGCGCGCTATCTCGATGAGCGCGGGCTGGTCGACTACTTCTCGGTCGGCACGGGAAGCTACCTCAACCAGTTCTCCAAGATCGTACCGTCGTTCCAGTTCGACACGATGCTGGGCCCGCCCGATGCGCAGAAGTTCAAGGAGGCCGTCACGCACGCCCTGGTGACGGCGGAGGCGCGCGTCAAGACTCCCGCCAACGCCGAGACGGTGATCGCCGAGGGGATGGCAGACCTGGTCAGCATCGTGCGCGGCCAGATCGCCGATGCCCACCTCGCCAACAAGGCGCGCGAGGGTCGCGCCGAGGACGTTCGGCCGTGCATCGACTGCAACCAGCTGTGCATCGGCCGCCGGCTGCGCGATTACTGGATCTCGTGTCTCGTCAACCCGTCGGCGGGCCGCGAGCACGAATGGGACGGCGACGCCGTGCCGCCGGTAGAGACGCCGCGCGAGGTTCTCGTGGTCGGCGGCGGGCCCGCGGGACTGGAAACCGCGCGGGTCGCCGCCGAGCGCGGACACAAGGTGACGCTCGTCGAGCGCGACGGCGAGCTCGGCGGGCAGTTCCGTCTCGCCGCCGGCCAGCCCGAGCGCGGCGAGATCGGCCAGCTTCTCGGCTGGTACCGGGACCAGCTCGAGAAGCTGCAGGTGCAGGTAAAGCTCAGGACCGAGATGACCGCCGACGACGTCCGCGACTTCGGCGCCGACGCCGTCGTCCTGTGCACCGGCTCGCGGCCTTCGCGCGACGGCTTTCAGCGGGCGCTGCCGCATGTGGAGCGGCTGCCGGGGGCCGATCAGGACAACGTCTGCACCATCCACGACGTGCTCGAGGGCACGGTGGTGCCGGGGACGAACGTGTTGCTCCTCGACGACCTTAACGGCTGGTGGCCGGCGAGCGGCACCGCGCTGCACCTCGCCCAGCAGCGGCACACCGTCACGCTGGTCACCAGCGCCGAGCAGGCGGCGGGGCAGCTCGAATACAGCCGCACCGCCGATACCACCCGCGAGCGCTTCGCGAAATTCGGCGTCGAGACCCTGACCGCGACGGCGCTCCTCTCGTGGCGGGGCAACACGGCGCGGCTCATGAACCTCTACACCGGCGACGAGGAGGAGAGGGAGTTCGACTCGTTGGTCCTCGCCACCACCAACCGGCCCGAGGACCATCTCGGGAAGGCGCTCGCCGCCTCGGGCGCCGAGGTGCACGAGATCGGCGACTGCGTCTCGGCGCGCACCGCCGCGATGGCGTTCTACGAGGCGCGCCGGCTCGCGCTGACGCTCTAGCGACGCGGGCCGCGCCACCCCTCCGCCGGAAGTCAAGGTGACGCTCACGAATTATTTACTGGACTGCTCGGTCCAGAATTGCTATATGGCGTTCATGACACTCTTGAGCGAAGCATAGCGGAGGCGCCGGCGATGGCGCGGCCACGCGAATTCAACGAGGTAGAGGCGCTCGAAAGCGCCATGCGGCTGTTCTGGGCCAAGGGCTACGACGCGACGTCGCTGAGCGACCTGGTCGGCGGCATGGGCCTGTCGAAGAGCAGCCTCTACGACACCTTCGGCAGCAAGCACGAGCTCTTTCTGGCGGCGATCGACCACTACAACGAGACGGTCGCGTCGCGCCGCGTCGCCGCGCTCATCGCGGGCGCGGGAGGCGGGCGCGCGGGCATCGCCGCAGTGTTCGAGCGCATCGTCGGCGACCTGACGTCGGGCGGCGAGCGGCACGGCTGCTTTGTCAACAACTGCGCCGTCGAGGTCGCGCCGCACGACGCCGCGGCAGCCGAGCGCGTCTGCACCGGCTTCGCGTGCATGGAAAAGGCGTTCTACGAGGCGGTA
The DNA here is from genome assembly GCA_036447835.1 of Alphaproteobacteria bacterium. GTDB lineage: Bacteria > Pseudomonadota > Alphaproteobacteria > JAAXGF01 > JAAXGF01 > JAZFVR01. The sequence goes on from JAZFVR010000256.1 coordinate 3,892, forward strand.
GAGCGCGGACAGGAAGACGGCGAGATCGACGCCGGCCGCGACGCCCGCGCGCTGGCGCGCTATCTCACGAGCAGTCTCAACGGCGTCGTCGTCATGGCCAAGGCCGACCCCGACCGCGCCGCGCTCGAAGACATAGTGGCGGTCGTGATGTCGGCGCTCGGGTGACTTATTTTGACGATTACGGACCGTTCGGTCCCAAATAATTCGAGTACGTGAAAGGAGACGAATCATGCACGATGATTACGCCGGCAAAACGGAGCTGTCGCGGCCCGCCGACCACGACGCCGAGGCGACCCTGTTCATGCTCAATTGCTACGACGTGTGGAGCGCGACGCCCGAACGGTCGGCGGAGTTCGACTGCGCGGCGGAGGGCGAATGACGGACGCGGGTGCGACACGGCCGATGCTTCGCGGCGCCGGCAGATGAAGCGGCAAATTTCTTGCCAATTATGGACCGTTTGGTCCTGAACGCGGCGGCAAACGGCCGTCGGCAACCGAGAGGAACGACGATTATGACCGTAACGACCCTGTACACCGATGATCGCGGGCAGACCGCGGCAGCCGACCTGCTCGCGCCGGTGAGGCTCGGCGCCTACGAGATCGCCAACCGCATCGTCATGGCGCCGCTGACGCGCAACCGCGCCGGGCCGGGCAACGCGCCGCAAGACATCAACGTCGAATACTACGCCCAGCGCGCCTCGGCCGGCCTGATCGTCAGCGAGGGCTCGCAGATCTCGCCGCAAGGCGTCGGCTACCCGGGCACGCCCGGCATCCACAGCCCCGAGCAGGTCGCCGGCTGGAAGCGCGTCACCAAGGCGGTGCACGCGCGCGGCGGGCGCATCTTCCTCCAGCTCTGGCACGTCGGCGGCATCTCGCACCCGTCGCTGCAGCCGGACGGCGCGCTGCCGGTGGCGCCGTCGGCGATCCGGCCCGACGGCGAGGCGTTCACGAACGACGGCCTCCGGCCCTTCGTCACCCCGCGCGCGCTCGAAGCGGGCGAGATTCCCGGCATCGTCGGCGAGTTCCGCGCCGGCGCCGAGAACGCACTGGCTGCGGGGTTCGACGGCGTCGAGATCCACGCGGCCAACGGCTATCTGCTCGACCA
>JAZFVR010000257.1:0-3346 GCA_036447835.1 Alphaproteobacteria bacterium
CTCGAGCCCCATGTAGAGCGCGATGAGGTCGTTCGCCGACACCATCATCATCATGCCCAGCGTCGCGAACAGCACCAGCACCGGGAACTCGAAGCGCTCCATGCTCTCGCGGCGGATGTAGCCGAGCGAGAGGATGAGCGTGAGCGCGGCGCCGGCGAGCACCAGCCCCTTCATGAACACGGCGAAGGCATCGACCACGAACAGCCCGCCGAGCGCGGTCGTCGGTGGCGACGCCGGGCCGACGCTGAGGGCGAAGGCGACGACGAAGGCGGCGAGGGTGAGCCCGGCGACCGAGCGCGTCGCGCCGTGGCCGCGAAAGACGCCGAACATCAACAGCGCCATTCCGGCGACGGCGAGCCAGATCTCGGCCATCACCGGGGCCAGCGCGATCATTACGGACATCGCCGATCCACTCCTCTAATTCGCCAGCATCGCCGTGGCCCGCGCCGCGTCGGACGCCGCGCCCGCCTGGACGACGAGGTTCTCGACCGAGGCGCGGATTACCGAAAGGAAAAGCTCGGGATAGATGCCCATCAGCATGACGACGACGACCATCGGCGCGAACACGGCGATCTCGCGCCCGTCGACGTCGAGGATGTCCTTGAGATGCTCCTTGGTCAGCTCGCCGAAAATCACCCGGCGATAGAGCCATAGCATGTAGGCGGGGCCGAGGATGACGCCGATGGTCGCCAGCAGCGCGACCCAGGTGTTGGCCTGGTAGGCGCCCACCAGCGTCAGGAACTCGCCGACGAACCCCGAGGTTCCCGGCAGGCCCACGGAGGCGAGCATGAAGACCATGAACAGGAAGGCGTAAACCGGCATGCGGTGCACCAGCCCGCCGTAATGCCCGATCATGCGTGAATGCGCGCGGTCGTAAATGATGCCGACGCACAGGAACAGCGCGGCGGAGACGACGCCGTGGCTGAGCATCACCAGCAACGCGCCCTCGATCCCCTGGGTGTTCGCGGTGAAGATGCCGATGGTGACGAAGCCCATATGCGCCACCGACGAGTAGGCGATGAGCTTCTTCATGTCTTCCTGCGCCAGCGCCACGAGCGAGGTGTAGATGATGGCGACGACGCTGAGCGCGAAGATCAGCGGCGTGAAGAACGCGCTCGCCTCGGGCAGCATCGGCAACGAGAAGCGCAGGAAGCCGTAACCGCCGAACTTCAGCAGGATGCCGGCGAGCACCATCGAGCCCGCGGTCGGCGCCTCGACGTGGGCGTCGGGCAGCCAGGTGTGCACCGGCCACATCGGCATCTTGACGGCGAAGGAGGCGAACATTGCCAACCACAGCCAGCGCTGCATCGCCACCGGGAAGTCGGCCGCCATCAACGTCGGGATATCGGTGGTGCCGACGTGCAGATACATCGCCAGGATGGCGAGCAGGAACAGCACCGAGCCGGCCAGCGTGTAGAGGAAGAACTTGAACGTGGCGTACACCCGGTTGGACCCGCCCCACACCCCGATGATCAGGAACATCGGGATCAGCGTGCCCTCGAAGAACAGGTAGAAGAGCACGAAATCGAGCGCCGAGAACACGCCCACCATCATCGTCTCGAGCACCAGGAAGGCGATCATGAACTCCTTCACGCGGCGCTCGATTGCGCGCCAGCTGGCGAGCACGCAGAGCGGCATGAGGAAGGTGGTGAGCAACACGAAGAACAGCGAGATGCCGTCGACGCCGAGGTGGTAGTCGATGTCGAAATCGGCGATCCACGGCGCCCTCTCGACGAACTGGAACGCCGCGGTCGAGGTATCGAAGCCGCTCCACAACAGGAGCGACAGCGCGAAGGTGATGAGCGACGTCCACAGCGCGACGTTGCGCGCGTTGCGGTCGACGATCTCCTGCTCGCCGCGGATGAGGAAGATGAACAGCGCCCCCACCAGCGGCAGGAAGATCGTCAGCGACAGAAGCGGCAGCTCGCTCATGGCGCCCTCAGCCCCCCGCCAGCAGGTACCACGTCACCAGCCCGGCGACACCCATGAGCATGGCGAACGCGTAATGGTAGAGGTAGCCGCTTTGCAGCCGTGTCGCCCACCGTGCCAGGTCGATCACCGCCGCCGCGATGCCGTCGGGGCCGACGCCGTCGATCAGCGCGCCGTCGCCCGATTTCCACAGGCCGCGGCCGATGTAGTTCGCCGGGCGCACGAACAGCGCGTCGTAGAGCTCGTCGAAATACCACTTGTTGAGGAGGAACAGGTAGAGCGGGCGGAAACGCCCGGCGACGGCGGCCGGCAGGCCGGGCGACGCCATGTACATGACGTAGGCGACGGCGATACCGGCGAGCGCCACGGCGATCGGCAGCAGCTGGACCCACGCCGGCACGTGATGCGCCGCTTCGAGCACCGCGCGCTCGGCGAGAACGAAGAGGCTCCCGCGCCAGAACGCGCCGTCGGCGTCGACCATGCCCATGCCGGAGCCGACGACACCCGCAAATACGGCGCCGATGGCGAGCAGCACGAGCGGGATGGTCATCACCTTGGGCGATTCGTGGACGTGCGCCATGACCCTCTCGTCGGCCCGCGGCGCGCCGTGGAAGGTCATGAACAGAAGCCGCCACGAATAGAAAGCGGTGAACACCGCCGCGGCGATGCCGAGCCAGAAGGCGTAGGTGCCCACCCAGCTGTGCGCGGCGAAGGCCGATTCGAGGATGATGTCCTTCGAGTAATAGCCGGCGAAGAACGGCACTCCGGCAAGCGCCAGGCTGCCTGCCCACATGACCCCGTAGGTGAGCGGAATGTGCTGCCACAGCCCGCCCATCTTGCGCATGTCCTGCTCGGCCGACATGGCGTGGATCACCGAGCCGGCGCCGAGGAACAGGAGCGCCTTGAAGAAGGCGTGGGTCATCAGGTGGAAGATGGCGGCCGAGTACGCCGACACGCCGATGGCGAAGAACATGTAGCCGAGCTGGCTGCACGTCGAGTAGGCGATGACGCGCTTGATGTCGTTCTGGCACAACGCGATGCTGGCGGCGAAGAACGCCGTCGAGGCGCCGACCACCGTGACCACGGCGAGCGCCGTCGGCGCGTGCTCGAACAGCGGCGACAGCCGCGCCACCATGAACACGCCCGCGGTCACCATGGTGGCGGCGTGGATCAGCGCCGAGACCGGCGTCGGGCCCTCCATGGCGTCGGGCAGCCAGGTATGCAGGCCGAGCTGCGCCGACTTGCCCATGGCGCCGACGAACAGCAACAGGCAGATCAAGGTCAGCGTGTCGAATCGGTAGCCGAGAAATTCGACCGTGGTGCCGACGTAGTCCGGCGCGGCGGCGAACACGGCGTCGTAGCTCACCGCGTTGAACACGAAGAAGATGGCGAGGATGCCGAGCGTGAAGCCGAAGTC
>JAZFVR010000258.1:0-6037 GCA_036447835.1 Alphaproteobacteria bacterium
GCGCGCGGGCGGCTCGCCATCGTCGGCATCGGTCCCGGCGGCGACGCCTGGCGCAGCCCCGAGGCGAGCGCCGCGATCGCGGCGGCGAGCGACCTCGTCGGCTACCGCCTCTACCTCGACCTCCTTGGTCCGCTCGCGGCGGGCAAGGCGCGCCACGCCTTCGCCCTCGGCGACGAGGAGCCGCGGGCGCGCGCCGCGCTCGACCTCGCCGCCGGAGGGCGCGACGTGGCGCTGGTCTCGTCGGGCGACGCCGGCATCTACGCCATGGCGGCGCTGGTGTTCGAAGTGCTCGCGCGCGAGGACCGCGGCGAGTGGAACCGCGTCGCGGTGACGGTGGTTCCCGGCATCTCGGCGCTGCAGGCGGCCGCCGCCCGAGCCGGCGCGCCGCTCGGCCATGACTTCTGCGCGATCTCGCTCTCCGACCTGCTGACGCCATGGCCGGCGATCGAGGCGCGGCTCGAGGCCGCGGCCGCGGGCGATTTCGTCGTCGCGCTCTACAACCCGGTGTCCGGTCGCCGCCGCGAGGGGCTGGCGCGCGCGCGCGACATCCTGCTCGAGCGGAGGCCCGCGGAGACGCCGGTGGTGCTCGCCCGCAACCTCGGCCGCGAGCACGAGGAGTTGCGCACGGTGCCTCTCGCCGAGCTCGCGGCCGACGACGCCGACATGGTGACGCTGGTGATCGTCGGTTCGAGCGCGACGCGGCGCTTCCACGCGGGCGCGCGCGACTGGGTCTACACCCCGCGCGGCTACGCGGCGAAGCGGGAAAGGATTCGGAGGACGCGGCGTGACTAGAACTGCGTTCGGACTCGATCTTGCAGGTTACTCTGCCGTAGCTAAGGCGAAACTTGTGCGAATTCTAGAACGAGATGATGCTACTGCAGAAGCCACTCTACTCGACTTCTCAGTCTTCAATAAGAAGCACCATGGCAATGATGAAATTTCTGCGGTGGCTGGTAAGGAAGTTTCGATCCTGGAGAAATGTATCACTACAGATGCGTCCCTTTTCGTGGACGTTCCAATTGACCTGCAAGACCTGCCGCCGCCGCACAGCCCTCAATACATTTGGCAGTTACAATTTCGTTCAGTCGACAGGGCATTCGAAGGGATGGCGCCGTTGGCCTCGCGTCTTGGAGCCCCAGTGGCCCGGTTCAAGAATCTCTTGGAACTGGCTGAGCGGAATTTAAACAAGCCAGCCCTTTTGGGAAAGATGGTTTTCGAGACATATCCGGCGGCTTCTCTGAAGCTAGTTCTCGGTCAAGAGCCAAAATCGTACAAAAACTGCCAAACAAAATATATCGGAGCGGAATGGGTTCCATTTAAGTGGCCTAAGACAAAGAAAGCTGATGAGACCGGTCTACATGACGTTGCCAACAAGCTGCACCTGTCGGCACCAGATGAATCCCCCTGGTCCGATGATGAGATTGATGCGGTGATTTGTGCGATGGCTGGGGTCGTGGGTTCAAATGGCGTGCTGAAAGATGAGACGCTCAAATATGAAATCAAGAATAGCCTTCAGTCACAAGGATTGAGAGGCACCTCCAATCAATTTTACGAGCCGCCAGTGGGGTACGTATTAGTAAAAAACAATCCTTTCTCAGAAATCCGTTTGCGGAGGCTTAAGATCGCGGCCGACGTGGATTGGGCAAAGGCGCTAGTAACGTGATCGTACATTTCATCGGCGCCGGGCCGGGGGCGCCCGACCTGATCACCGTGCGCGGGCTCGCGCTCATCCGTCGCGCGTCCGTAGTGCTCTACGCCGGCTCGCTGGTGCCCCGCGAGGTGATCGTCGAGGCGCCGGCGGACGCCCGCGTCGTCGACACCTCGGCCCTCACCCTCGACGAGATCGTCGCCGAGTTCGAGGTGGCCGACGCGCGCGATCTCGATGTCGCGCGGGTGCACTCGGGCGATCCGTCGCTCTACGGCGCCATCGCCGAGCAGATGCGCCGCCTCGATGCGCTCGGCATCGCTTACGACGTGACGCCGGGGGTGCCGGCCTACGCCGCCGCCGCGGCGGCGCTCAAGACCGAGCTCACGCTGCCCGAGGTGAGTCAGACGGTGATCCTCACACGCACGGCGGTGCGCAGCTCGAACATGCCCGAGAGCGAGACGCTTGCGGCGCTCGGGGCCAGCGGCGCGACGCTCGCAATTCACCTCTCGGTCAACAACCTCGCGCGCGTGGTGCGCGAACTCGTGCCTCACTATGGCCACGACTGCCCGGTCGCCGTGGTGTACCGGGCGAGCTGGCCCGACGAGAAGATCATCCGCGGCCGTCTCGACGACATCCGCGACCAGGTGAAGGCGGCGGGCATCACGCGCACCGCGCTGATCCTCGTCGGGCGCGTGCTCGAGGCGCACGGCTTCGCCGACAGCCGTCTCTACGACCCCGCCCACCACCACGTCCTGCGCCCGCGGCGGTAAGGTCGGAAAAAACAAATTCTCACCACCAAGGCACCAAGTATTGAAAAAATATTGGTTCTTGGTGTCTTGGTGCCTTGGTGGTGAAATCTAATTTCAGCGGAATCCTACCCGCCGGCGATGTGCTCGGAAATCCAGGCGAGCGCCGCGGCAGTGTCGTTCACGCGCTCGCCGTCGGGAGGCCGCGGGCGGCGCAGCATGATGACGGGCAGGCCGAGCTGGCGCGCGGCGACGATCTTGGCCTCGGTGGCGGCGCCGCCGCTCGCCTTGGAGACGACGCAGTCGATGCGGTGTTCGGCGAGCAACGCGCGCTCGCTCTCCACGGTGAACGGGCCGCGCCCCGTGACGACGGCGCAATCGGCAAGCGCCAGCGGTTCCGACGGCGGCTCGATCAGGCGCACGAGGCAGAAGACGCCTTCGAGGCCCGCGAAGTGGTGCAGTTCCCTGACGCCGATGGTGACGAAGGCGCGGCCGCCGCGCGCGCCGAGCGCGGCGGCCGCGCCGGCGACGTCGTCGACCTCGATCCAGTCGTCGCCGGGTTGTCGCTGCCATTCCGGACGCACGAGCAGGAGCCGCGGCACCCCTGCCGCCTCGCAGGCATCGCGCGCGTTCAGTGACATCTCGGCGGCGAAGGGGTGCGTCGCGTCGACGACGAGATCGATCGCCTCGCGAGCCAGATAGTCGGCGAGCCCGCCGGCGCCGCCGAAGCCGCCGACGCGCAGGCTGCCCGCGATCTTCGCTGGGCTCCGCGTGCGCCCGGCGAGCGAGGTGACGACCTCGAGCTTATCGCCGAACGCGACCACCGCGTCGCCCGCGAGCGCCGCCGCCTCGCCGGTGCCGCCGAGGATCAGAAGGCGCGCGCGCTCACGGCCCGGCATGGCCGAGCAGCTTTCCGGTTCGGTCGAACACGGCGACGTCGAGCCTGACACCGCCGGCAAGCGTCGCCAGCGCCACCTCTCTCGCGCGGCGGGCGATCACGTCGGCGAGCGGCAGCTTCGCGGCCTCGGCCAGCGCCGCGACGTGGTTCGCGGTGTTGGCGACGCGCGCGTTGGCGATGAGGTCGGACGCCGCGCCGAGGCCGGCGAGGTCGTCGGCAAGCGCGTCGAAATCGACCTCGGAGCGGCTCGAGTGCAGATCCATGTGCCCGGCGGCGAGCTTCGAGAGCTTGGCGAAGCCGCCGGCGATGGTGACCCGGGGAACCGGGTGCGCGCGCAGATATTTGAGCATCCCGCCGGCGAAGTCGCCCATGTCGATGAGCGCCGGGCCGTCGAGGCCGTACATGCGCCTGACCGCGGCTTCGGAGGTCGCGCCGGTCGAGCCGGCGACGTGGTCGAGGCCGACCGCGCGCGCGACGTCGATGCCGCTGTGGATCGAGTGGATCCACGACGCGCACGAGTACGGCACGACGACACCGGTGGTGCCGAGGATCGACAGGCCGCCGAGGATGCCGAGGCGCGGGTTCCAAGTGCGCTTGGCGATCTCCTCGCCGCCGGGGATCGAGAGCGTGATCTCGACGTCGCCCGCGGCGCCGTGCGCGGCCGCGACCTCGGCCACCGCCTCGGCCATCATGCGCCTGGGCACCGGGTTTATCGCCGGCTCGCCGACGGCGACGGGCAAACCCGGCAGCGTCACCGTGCCGACGCCCTCGCCGGCGCGGAAGACGACGCCGGTTCCCGGGCCTGCCTCGGCGACCCGCGCGACGATCGTCGCGCCGTCGGTGACGTCGGGGTCGTCGCCCGCGTCCTTGACCACCGCGGCCTCGGCGCAAGCTCCGTCGATGACGGCGCGGGCGAGCGGGAAGCTCGGCCGCTCGCCGCGCGGCAGCTCGATCGTCACCGGATCGGGGAACGTTCCCGTGAGCAGCGCCTCATACGCCGCGCGCGTCGCCGCGGTGGCGCACGCCCCGGTTGTCCAGCCCTTGCGCAACTGTCCCTGCGGCTTCCTCGCCATGGCCGCGATCGTAGCGCATGGACCTAAGCGCTGGATAGGCGGCCCCGGCCTTTGCGTGTAAAATAGAGTGATGGACGAGCTGCCCCTCGAGTTGCCCCGCTTCGAGGCGGGGTCGGTATGGCTGGTCGGCGCCGGGCCGGGCGATCCCGGCCTTTTGACGCTGCTCGCCCTGCACGCGCTGCGACATGCCGATGTCGTCGTCTACGATGCGCTGGTCAGCGACCAGGTGCTGGCGCTGGCGCCCGCCGGCGTCGAGCGCGTCTACGCGGGAAAGCGCGGCGGCAAGCCTTCGCCGAAGCAGCCCGACATTTCCGAGCGCCTCGTCGCGCTCGCCCGCGAGGGGCGCCGGGTGTGCCGCCTCAAGGGCGGCGACCCGTGCCTGTTCGGCCGTGGCGGCGAGGAGGCGCTGGCGCTGGTCGGGGCCGGCGTGCCGTTCCGCCTGGTGCCGGGCATCACCGCGGCCGTCGGCGGGCTCGCCTATGCCGGCATTCCCATGACCCACCGCGACGCCAACTCATCCGTTGCCTTCGTCACCGGCCACGTCGCCGGCGGCGAGGTGCCCGACGATCTCGACTGGGAGGCGCTGGCGCGCGGCGTGCAGGTGCTCGTGCTCTACATGGCGCTCAAGCACCTCGAGCCCATCGCCGGGCGGCTGCTCGCGGCGGGACGCGGGGCGGAGACGCCCGTCGCCATCGTCAGCAAGGCGACGACGCCCGAGCAGCGGGTGCTGGTGACGACACTGGGGGCGTGTGTGGCCGACGCCCGTGCCGCCAATATGGAGCCGCCGGCGGTGATCGTCGTCGGCGAGGTCGTGCGCCTGCGCGAGACGCTCGACTGGCTCGGCGCCGGCGCGGCGGCGGACGCCGAGGCGCGAGGCCGGCCCGGGCTCGACAGTGCGGCGCGCTAGGGCGCGAACGCCGATGGTGCCGGGCCTGATCATCGCCGCGCCGGCGTCGGGCACCGGCAAGACGGTCATCACGCTGGGGCTGCTGCGCGGCTTGCGCCGCGAGGGCGTCGCGGTCGCCGCGTTCAAGACCGGGCCCGACTACATAGACCCCGCCTTTCACACCGCCGCCTGCGGCAAGGATTGCCTCAACCTCGACATGTGGGCGATGCGCCCGGCGACGCTGCGCGCGCTCGCCGCGCGGCTGTCGGCCGACGCCGAGCTGATCGTCGGCGAGGGCGTCATGGGCCTGTTCGACGGCGCCGCCGACGGCACCGGCTCGACCGCCGACCTCGCCGCGCTCATCGGCTGGCCGGTGGTGCTCGTCGTCGACGTGCGCGGCCAGGCGGCATCGGCCGCGGCGGTGGTGCGCGGCTTTGCCACCCACCGTTACGACATCGAGGTCGCCGGCGTGGTGTTCAACCGTGTCGGCGGCGCGAGCCACGCCGAGGTGCTGCGCGAGAGCGTCGCCGCCACCTCGAACGTTCCGGTGCTCGGCTGCATCCCGCGCGATGCGCGGCTCGCGGTGGCCGAGCGCCATCTCGGCCTGGTCCAGGCCAGCGAGCACGACGAGCTGGAGCTGTTCGTCGACGCCGCCGCCGACGCCGTCGCCGACCATGTCGACGGCGAGGCGCTCAAGTCCCTCGCCCGGCCGGCGCGCATCTCGAGCGATCTCGCCGATGCCGTGTCGCTGCCGCCGCTCGGCCGGCGCATCGCGGTGGCGCGCGA
>JAZFVR010000259.1:0-9238 GCA_036447835.1 Alphaproteobacteria bacterium
GGCTGCATCGAGTGGGCGTCGAGGCTCGGCGCGTCCTCGCCGCCGACGCCGTTGATCGAGTGGCAGGTAACGCAGCCCTTGGCCGCGAACAGCTTGCGACCGCGCGCCGAGCTCATCATCGGCATGAGCAGTCGTGGGCCGGACGCCGAGTGCTGGACCATGTCGCTCGTCTCCGCCGTCTGGTCGCCCGTCATCATGCCGCCATGCTGGGTCGTGGATGGCGCCTGCTGCGGCTCGCTCTTCTTCTCGTCCCCGTGGGCGACGGCGTTCGCCGTGAGCAGCAGGAACGCCACCCCGGCGAGCATGAGGGTCGCCCCGGTCGCAAACCTGGCCAACGGTCTCGTCATGGTCCCGGCCCTCCTTGGCGGGTGCAAACGTTCGCCGTGCTCACCGCCGGTCGTCGAGGGATGACGGCGCACGGCGCGGTACCCGAGCATGAAAGTTCAAACTAGATTTCCTTGTGCGACCGTCGTTGACCTGTGCGCCCATCGTTGACCTAGGTCAACGCTTCGCCACCGGCCAGGGCCAGGCGCACGACCTTCTTCATCAGCGTCGGCAGGGCGTGCTCGCCGAGGCGCCCGGGCGGGCACCACACGCCCGCGGCGTCGCCGTCGACGTCCGCGGCGAGCACGCCGAGCTCGAGGCGGAAGTGGGTGAACGTGTGATGCACGGTCCCGGGGAGCCGGCGCCAGCGCGCCTCGACCGGCGCGCAGGCATGCGCCTCGGCGTCGCTCCACGCGGCCTCGCGCCACGGCGTCGACGGCACCTCCATCATGCCGCCGAGGAGGCCCGTTTCAGCGCGCCGGCGCAACAGCACCGCGCCGTCGGCCCGCACTGCCCAGAAGGCGACGCCCAGCCGCGTCGGCCTTTGCGCCTTCGCCGCCCGCCGCGGCAACTCGCGCGCCGTGCCTTGCGCCCGGGCGAGACAGGCCCGCGACCAGGGGCACGCGTCGCAGGCGGGCTCGCGCGGCGTGCAGACGGTGGCGCCGAGGTCCATCACCGCCTGCGCATAGTCGCCCGGCCGGCGCGCCGGCGTGAGTGCCTCGGCGAGCGCCCGCAGGCGCGGCCTGGCGCCGGGCAGCGGTGCCTCGACGGCGTAGAGCCGTGCCATCACCCGCTCGACGTTGCCGTCGACCACGGTTGCGGGCCGGTCGAAGGCGATCGCCGAAATCGCCGCCGCGGTGTAGGCGCCGATTCCGGGCAGGCGTACGAGCGCTTCCTCGCTTTCGGGGAAACGGCCTCCATATGTGCCGGCGACCGCCTGCGCGCATTTGTGGAGATTGCGCGCCCGGGCGTAGTAGCCGAGCCCCTGCCACGCGTGCAGCACGTCGTCGAGCGCCGCCGCCGCCAGGTCTTCGATGCGCGGCCAGCGCGCGAGAAAGGCGCGGAAGTACGGGGCGACCGTCGCCGTCGTCGTCTGCTGCAGCATGATTTCGCTGAGCCACACGTGGTAGGGCTCGGCGCGTGCGCCAGGCCGCGCGCGCCACGGCAGCGCGCGCCGGCGGCGGTCGTACCAGGCGAGCATGTCGGTCGCCGACGCTTTCGTTGCGTCCGAACGCCGGGCCGGCCGTTCTGCCGTTGACTGCGGCGCCATCGCGTGTCACCAAGAGGCCGTCGTCGGCGCAGTGTGCCACAGACGCGCCGTCGGCGGCACCCTGGAGGAGCGATGATCGTAAGCAAACGCGCCGGCGGCCCGCGCAGCCTCGCCGCCGCCCTGCCCAAGGTGACGAAGCCGCTGTTCCGCGCGCGCGGGTTCGCCGAGGCCGGCGTGCTCACCGACTGGCCCGACATCGTCGGCCGCCCGCTCGCCGATTACACCTGCCCCGAGCGGCTCGCCCGCGACGGCACGCTGCATCTGCGCGTCGGCGGCGGCTGGGGGCTCGAGATCACGCATCTCGAGCCGGTGCTTCTCGAGCGCATCGCCGGCTACTTCGGCTATCGCGCCGTCACCCGCCTCGCCCTCGTGCAGGGCCCGCTGCCGCCCCGTGATGAGCGGCGGCTGCCCCGCCTGCGGCCGCTCGACGCCGACGAGGAGGCGGCGTTGCGCACGTGCCTCGCGGGCGCCGACGATCCTGAGCTGCGCGCCGCGCTCGATCGCCTCGCACGGGCCATGATCGGCAGCTCGTTCGTCGACGGCGACGGCGCTGACGTCGCCGCCGAGCCGCCGGCGGAGGCGAAAAATCCGCGGCAAAACGACGCTTGAGGCGCGCCTGTGCCGCCCCTATACTCGCCGCGCATGCGGATACCCTGGATTACGGCGTTGCGATGCGCGCGCTGATTACCCGCAGAGACGCACTCACGGCGATTGGCGTGGCGACGTTCGGCCTCGCAGCGCCCGAGATCGCCCACGGCGGCGAAACGATGGGCGCCGGCGACATGGTGCTGGGCGATGCGGACGCGCCGGTGACGATCCTCGAATACTCGTCGCTTACCTGCCCGCACTGCGCCCGGTTCCACAACGAGACCCTGCCGCGGATCAAGGAGCGCTACATCGACACCGGCAAGGCGCGGCTGGTTTACCGGGACTTTCCGTTCGATCAGGCCGGGGTGCTCGCCGCGGCGGTCGCCCATTGCGCGGGGGAGAAGAGATATTTCGGGTTCCTGGAGGTGCTGTTCCGCACCCAGAAGTCGTGGGCGAAGTCCGATGACCCGCTCGAGGCGCTGGTGCGCGTGAGTCGCCTCGGCGGCCTCAAGCGCGAGGCGATCGAAGCCTGCATCGCCGACCAGGAACTGCTCGACCGCATCCTCGCCTCGCGGCTGAACGGCGCCAGGGAGTTCAACGTCAACTCGACGCCGACCTTCATCATCAACGGCGAGAAGGTCGTCGGCGCGCAACCGTTCGAGCGCTTCGAGGAGATTCTCGAAGGGCTGCTTTCGCGATCGTAGGGGGAGCGTAGCCGCTTGCAGTTCTCGCGCATTCGCCTCACCGGTTTCAAGTCGTTCGTCGACGTCACCGATCTTGCGATCGAGCCGGGACTCACCGGCATCGTCGGCCCCAACGGCTGCGGCAAGTCGAACGTCGTCGAGGCGCTGCGCTGGGTGATGGGCGAATCGTCCGCCCGCCAGTTGCGCGGCCGCGAGATGGACGACGTGATCTTCAGCGGCAGCGCCAGCCGGCCGTCGCGCAACCACGCCGAGGTGTCGGTGCTGCTCGACAACGCCGCGCGCACCGCGCCCGCCGCGTTCAACGAGTTCAGCGAGATCGAGGTGTCGCGGCGCATCGTGCGCGGCGAGGGCTCGGTGTACCGCATCAACGGCAAGGAGATGCGGGCGCGCGACGTGCAGCTCTTGTTCGCCGACGAGACCACCGGCTCGCGTTCGACCGCGCTCGTCAGCCAGGGCGAGGTCGGCGCGCTGATCTCGGCCAAGCCAGCCCAGCGGCGCGCGTTGCTCGACGAGGCCGCGGGCATCACCGGCCTGCACGGCCGGCGCCACGAGGCCGAGCTGCGCCTGCGCGCCGCCGAGACCAACCTCGAGCGTCTCGACGACGTCATGGGCTCGCTCGAGGCCCAGCTTCAGGGGCTCAAGCGCCAGGCGCGCCAGGCGACGCGCTACCGCCGGCTCAGCGAACGCATCCGCCAGACCGAGGCGCTGCTGTTGTATCGCCGCTGGCGGGGCGCCGAGGAGGCGGTGAACGCCGCGCGCCAGGCGCTCGACGAGGCCGAGCGCACGGTGGTGGAGCACGAGCGCGCCGCCGCCGCCGCCGCCGCCGAGCAGGCTGATGCCGCGGCGGTGATGCCGCCGCTGCGCGAGGTCGAGGCCACGGCCGGCGCCGAGCTGCACCGGCTCGAGGTCGCGCAGGTGTCGCTCGAGGCCGAGGAACGCCGCCTGACCGAGGCGCGCAACGCGCTCGAGACCCGGCTCGGGCAGATCGACGCCGACGTCGAGCGCGAGCGGACGCTCGCCGGCGACGCCGACACCGCGATCGCCCGCCTCGAGGAGGAGCACGCGACGCTCGCCGCGGCGCAAGAGGGCGAGGAGGAGGCCGAGCGCAGCGCCGGCGCCGCGCGGGCGGAGGCCGCCGAGGCGGTCGACGCGCTCGAACGCGAGGTCGAGGCGTTGACCAAGCGGCTCGCCAGCGAGGAGGCTCGCCGCGCCGCCCTCGACAACAGAATCGACGAGCTCGGCGCGCGGCTCGAGCGGTTGCGTGGCGAGACCGCCGAGATCGAGAACGAGATTTCGGCCGTCGCGCAACGCACCGATGCGAGCGCCGCGCTCGAACGCGTCGAGGCCGCCGTAGCGCGCGCGCGCGAGGACGTCGCCAGCAAGCGCGCCGCGGTCGATGCCGATGAAGGCCGGCGGCACGACCTGCAGGCGGCCGAGGCCGCCGCGCGCGAGGCACTGCAGGGAGCGGAAACCGCTTACGCCGCGCTTCGCGCCGAGGACGCGGCGCTCGCCGAACCGCTCGGCGAGAGCAAGCAGGACGACTGGCCGGCGTTGCTCGACGCGGTCACCGTCGAGGACGGATTGGAGACGGCGCTCGGCGCAGCGCTCGGCGACGATCTCTCGGCGTCCGCCGACGCCGGCGCGCCCATGCACTGGCGCCAGCTGCCAGACTCCGGCGCCGCCCCACCCTTGCCGTCGGGCGCGACGCCGTTGAGCGAGTTCGTCACCGCGCCGGCGGCGCTGGCGCGGCGGCTCGCGCAGGTCGGGGTCGTCGCGGCGTCCGACGGCCCGCGTCTGCTGCCCGAGCTCGCCCAGGGCCAGCGCCTGGTGAGCCGCGAGGGCGCCCTGTGGCGCTGGGACGGTTTCACCGTCGCGCCCGAGGCCGAAACCCCGGCGGCGGCGCGGCTGCGCCAGAAGAACCGGCGCATGGCGCTGCGCCGCGAGCTCGAGGAAGCCGCGACGCGCCGCACGAGCGCCGCACGGGATCACGAAGACGCGGGCGCGGCGCTGCGCGAGGCGGCGGCCGACGAAGCGGAGGCCCGCGCCGCACTCAGGCGCGCCGAGGAGGCGCTCGAGGCCGAACGCGAGGGCCATTCCCGCGCCGTCGCCGCGGCGGCCGCGGACGCCTCGCGTCTCGCCAATCTGCGCGAAACCGCCGAGCGTCTCGCGCACGACAGCGCAGAGACCGAGGAACACCGCGCGCTCGCACGCCAGGCGCGCGAAACGCTGGCGCCCGATGCCGACAACCTCGGCGCGCTCGAAGCGCCACGCGCCGCGCTCGGCGAACGCCGGGCCGAACTCGCCGAGCGCGAGCACGCGTATCAGCATCTGCGCCGCGAGGCGGCGACGCGGCGCGAACGTCTCGCGACGATCGCCGCCGAGCTCGAATCATGGCGCTCGCGCGCCGGGGGCGCCGGGCAGCGGCTGGCGCAACTCGCCGAGCGCCGCGGCGCGGCCGAGGCCGAGCTCGCCGCGCTGGCCGACCGCCCGGCGCAGATCGCCGCCGAGCGCGGGCAGCTCCTCGACCGCCTCGAGGTCGCGCAGGGTGAGCGCAAGAACGCCGCCGACGCGGTCGCCGGGGCCGAGGACCGCCTCGCCGCCATCGACCGCAAGCTCAAGGAGGCGCAAGCGACGGTCGGCCAGGCGCGCGAGGATCGTGTGCGCTGTGAGGGCGGCGTTCAGCAGGCCGAGAGCACGCGCGGCGACGTCGCCCGCGCGATCGACGAACGCCTCGACTGCACGCCGGCGGGGCTCGCCGACCTCGCCGCCGTCGGCGACGGCGATGATTTGCCCGCCGTCGAGGACATCGAGATGCGCCTCGCGCGCTTCCAGCGCGAGCGCGACAACGTGGGGCCGGTGAACCTGCGCGCCGGAGCCGAGGCCGCCGAGATCGACGAACAACTCACCGCGCTCGGCGACGAACGCGGCGATCTCGAGGCGGCGATCGCGCGACTCAGGCAGTCGATCAGCCGTCTCAACCGCCAAGGCCGCGAGCGCCTCGAAGCCGCGTTCGGAACCATCGACGGCCACTTCAGCGCGCTGTTCACGCGGCTGTTCGGCGGCGGCCGCGCGCACCTCAGTCTGGTCGATTCAGACGACCCGCTCGAGGCCGGGCTCGAGATCATGGCGAGCCCGCCGGGCAAGCGGTTGCAGGTGCTGTCGCTGTTGTCGGGCGGCGAGCAGGCGCTCACCGCGCTGGCGCTCCTGTTCGCCGTGTTCCTCACCAACCCGACGCCGATCTGCGTGCTCGACGAGGTCGACGCTCCGCTCGACGACGCCAACGTCGCGCGCTTTTGCAACCTTCTCGAGGAGATCGCCCACGGATCGGCGACGCGCTTCCTGCTCGTCACCCACCACCCGATGACGATGGCGCGCATGGACCGCCTCTACGGGGCGACCATGGTCGAGCAGGGCGTATCGCGGCTCGTTTCGGTCGATCTGCGTGCGGTGGAGGAATTGCGGGCCACCGCCTAAGCCTTCGCGATCGACGATTAAATATTTGGTTTCAACGCCTTAGACCGGATCCATTGCGCCTTGACAGTGGTACACCCAGCCCCTATGTTTCCGCGGCCTTTGGGCGCGGTTGCGGCGCTTTCGGGCGTCGGCCACGCGCTTCGGACGTGGCGCCGATGAGCGAGCGCAAACCGCCCCCGTCGCTGAAAGACCTCGATGCCCGGCTCAAGAAGGCCCGTGGCGAACGGGCCGACGTCAGCGGACCCGACAAGGGAGGGATCGCCGGCGGTGGGAGCGGTTTGGGCCTTGCCTTGCGTATCGGTATCGAGTTGATTGCGGCATTGGTCGTCGGCACGGGGATAGGTTATTTTCTCGACCAGTGGCTGGGCACGATGCCTTGGCTGATGGTTGTGTTTTTCGTTCTGGGGGCGGTTGCGGGGATCATGAACGTCTTCCGGACGATGAGCGGACTGGACGGGGGAGTCGGTTTCGGCGGCGATCGCGGCCGCGGGCCGGCCAAGGACGCTGACGGGGAAGGCTGAGCGAACCAAGAATGGCGAAAGACGTCGATAGCGGAGGGCACAGCCCGCTCGAACAATTCACCATCAAGCCGCTGGCGCCGATCGAGATCGGCGGCTACGACGTGTCGTTCACCAATTCGTCGCTGTTCATGGTGTTCACCATCATCCTGGCGACGGTGTTCCTTGCCGGCGGCATGCGCCGGCGCGCCATGGTGCCCGGGCGCTGGCAGTCGATGGCCGAGCTGTCCTACGAGTTCATCGCCAACATGGTGCGCGACAACGTGGGCTCGGAAGGGCGGCGCTTCTTCCCCTTCGTGTTCACGCTTTTCATGTTCATCCTGTTCGGCAACATGCTCGGCATGCTGCCCTATGGCTTCACCTTCACCAGCCACATCATCGTGACGTTCACGCTGGCGATTGTGGTGTTCGTCGGCGTGACGGTCCTCGGCTTCGTCAAGCACGGCATCGGCTTCCTCAAGTTCTTCGCGCCCTCGGGCGTGCCGATATTCATCATGCCGCTGTTGATCCCGATCGAGATCATCTCCTACCTGTCGCGCCCCATCAGCCTGTCGGTGCGGCTGTTCGCCAACATGCTGGCGGGTCACACGCTGCTCAAGGTGTTCGGCGGCTTCGTCATCGCCCTCGGCGTCGCCGGAGTGGTGCCGTTCGCCTTCCTGGTCGCGCTCATGGGCCTCGAATTGCTGATCGCGTTCCTGCAGGCCTATGTTTTCGCGATCCTCACCTGCCTGTACATCAACGACGCGCTGCACCTGCACTGACGCGCCGGAGACCGCATCACAAACCTGACGCCAACGTGTCATAAGAGAGGACTGGAAAGATGGATCTGGAAGCTGCGAAGCTCATCGGCGCCGGCCTTGCCGTGATCGGCGTGGTCGGCTCGGGTATCGGCATTGGCAACATCTTCGGCTCGTTCATCAGCGCCGTCGGGCGCAATCCGGCCGCGGCCCCGGCGGTCTTCACCATGACCATGCTGGGCTTTGCGCTGGTCGAGGCGCTGGCGCTGTTCGCCCTGATCATCGCGCTCCTGCTGCTGTTCGCTTTTTAGGCGGCGCGAGACCCGAGGGAACCTCCGCGGAGGCGTTGCCATGCCGCAACTCGACGCGACCACCTTTGTCGGTCAGATCGTCTGGCTGGTCATCACCTTCGTCGGCCTCTACCTCTTGATGACGCGCGTCGCCATGCCACGCATCAGCGAGGTGCTCGAGGCGCGCCAGCAACGGATCGCCCACGACCTCGACGCGGCGGCGACGCTCAAGGACGAGGCCGAGGCGGTGCTCGCCGAGTACGAGAAGGCGATGGCCAAGGCGCGTTCGGATGCGCAGGAGGCGCTCGCCGCGGCCGCCGAGGAGCGCGCACGCGAGGCCGAGGCGCGGCATGCCGAGCTCGCCGCCACGATCGCCAAGCAGATCGCCGGGGCCGAGGAACGTATCGCCGCGGCGCGTGACGAGGCGCTTGCCGGCGTCGAGGCGATCGCCGCCGACATCGCGCACAGCGCCACGGAAAAGCTCGTCGGCGACGACGTCGACGAGGCCACGCTGCGCTCCGCGGTCGCGGCTGCGAAGGGGGAAGGCTGATGTTCGACGCAACCTTCTGGGTGGGCGCCGCCTTCGTGGTGTTCATTCTCGCCGTCTGGAGGCCGGCCAGCCGAAAGTTCAAGGAAGCCCTCGACTCGCGCTCCGACAAGATCCGCGACGAGCTCGACGAGGCGGTGCGCCTGCGCGAGGAGGCGCAGACGCTGTTCGCGCGCTACCAGCGCATGCAGAGCGATTCGATCAAGCAGGCCGAGGAGATCCTGGCGCACGCCCGCGAGGAGGCCGAGCGCCAGTCGAAGCAGGGCGCCGAGGCGCTCGCGGCGGCGTTGGCGCGGCGCGAGAGCCAGGCGATCGACCGCATCGCCCGCGCCGAGCAGGAGGCGCTCGCCGAGGTGCGCGGCGTCGCCGTCGACCTCGCCGTCAAGGCGACGCAAAGGCTGCTCGAGGACAGGCTCGACGAAGAGCGCCAGGCGGCGCTCGTCGACGCCGCCGTCGCCGACCTCGACAAGAAACTGCATTAACACCGGCCTCACGGGACGCCGGTTCCGACCCTCTGCTTATCGGTCGTTTTGTGGAACTGTCGTTCAAGGTCCGGTCTCTGCGCAACATCGGACGTGCGACGCGCACCACCGATAGGACCGAAATTAGGCAAAAGGCGACATTCCGGCGTTCTCTCGCCGCGTAGATTTTCATATGGCAGTTCGATAGTCTCCCTCCTAGGGGAGATCGCAGATGGAGCGCCGTCTGGCCGCCATACTGGCCGCCGATGTGGTCAGTTTCAGCCGCCTCATGGAGACTGACGAGGAAGCGACGCTTGCGACGCTG
>JAZFVR010000260.1:0-2526 GCA_036447835.1 Alphaproteobacteria bacterium
TCGCCGCCGGTGGCGCCGGCATGGTCGGCGGCCAGATGATCGACCTCGTGGTCGAAGGGCGGGCGCTCGACATCGACGGCGTCACCCATTTGCAGGCGCTCAAGACCGGGGCGCTGATCGCGTTCTCGTGCGAGGCGGGGGCGATCCTCGGCGAGGCTGGTTCCCAGGCGCGTGTAGCGCTCGCCGGCTACGGCCGCGATCTCGGGCTCGCCTTCCAGGTCGCCGACGACCTTCTCGACATCGAGGGCTCCGAGGCCGACACGGGCAAGGCGGTGGGCAAGGACGCGGCCGCCGGCAAGGCCACCTTCGTCGACCTGCTCGGCGTCGAGCGCGCGCGCGGGTTCGCCGGCGAGCTCGTCGAGCGTGCCTGCGCCGGGCTCGAACCCTTCGCCGGCAAGGCCGAGCTGCTGCGCCAGGTCGCCCGGTTTGTCATCGACCGGCGGCACTAGACGAGGCAAGCCGCGCCTCGACCAGCTGCTCGTCGAGCGCGGCCTCGCCGAGACCCGCGCCAGGGCGCAGGCGCTGATCATGGCCGGCCGGGTGTTCAGCGGCGAGCGGCGCCTCGACAAGCCGGGCACGCGGGTCGCCGCCGACTGCGCGATCGATGTGCGCGGGCGGGAACACCCCTGGGTCTCGCGCGGCGGGGTCAAGCTCGATCATGCCCTCGAACACTTCGGCATCGATGTCTGCGGCGCGGTCGCGCTCGACGTCGGCGCCTCGACCGGCGGCTTCACCGACGTGCTGCTGGCGCGTGGCGCCGCCCGGGTCTACGCGATCGACGTCGGCCGCGGACAGCTCGCGTGGAAGCTGCGCCGGGACGCGCGTGTCGTCGTGCTCGAGGGCGTCAATGCGCGCCACCTGAGCCGAGCGCACGTGCCCGAGGCGATCGACGTGATCGTCTGTGACGTGAGCTTCATAGGCCTCGAGACCGTGCTGCCGGCGCCGCTCGCGCTCGCCGCGCCCGGCGCCTGGCTGGTGGCGCTGATCAAGCCGCAGTTCGAGGCCGGGCCCGATCGGGTGGGCAAGGGCGGCGTGGTGCGCGATGCCGACGTGCGGCGCGAGGTCTGCGACCGCATCCGCGCCTGGCTCGGGCGCCTGCCCGGCTGGTCGGTGGCCGGCGTCACGGAAAGCCCGATCACCGGTGCGAGCGGCAACGTCGAATTTCTGGTCGCCGCGCGCCGCAGCGGCGAAGAGAGGAAGGAGTGATGCAATGACCTGGTCCGTCGTCGCCCGCGATCGCGAAACCAGCGCCTTCGGTGTCTCGATCTCGACCTGCCACCTCGCCGTCGGCTCGACCTGCCCGTGGCTACGCTCCGGCGTCGGCGCGGTGTCGACCCAGGCCACGACCAACCCTCTCTACGGCGCGGCGATCCTCGACCTGATGGCGGGTGGCGTGACGGCCGCCGACGCTATCGAGAGCGTGACCTCGGCCGACGCCGGCCGCGACCATCGCCAGGTGCACGCCATCGACGCCCGCGGCCGAAACGGCGCCCACACCGGCACGCGCTGTTTCGAATGGTGCGGTCATCTCGTCGGCGACGACGTCTCGGTGGCCGGCAACATGCTGGCCAATGAGCGCGTCGTCGCGGCGAGCCTCGATGCCTGGAACGGCGCGGCGGGGACTCCCTTCGCCGAACGTCTGCTCGCGGCGCTCGACGCCGGGCAGCAGGCGGGGGGCGACAAGCGCGGGCGGCAGTCGGCGGCGCTGATCGTCTACTCGAGCGAGGTCTACCCGGACATCGACCTGCGCGTCGACGACCACCCCGATCCGGTGGCCGAGCTCCTGCGCCTCTACGAGGTGGCGAAGGAGGTGAGCCTCCCCGCGCTCGACACCGTGCCGCGCGCCGGCAACCCCGCCGGCATCTACGATCCCGACGAATGGGAGGCCTCCGTCGCCGCCTTCAAGGCCGCGGAAAAGGCCAAGCGCTAAAGTTCTTGAAGGCAACTAAGAAAAAAATTTACCACCAAGTCACAAAGACACCAAGAGAAGAAAGTTAAAACTTAGTGCCTTGGTGGTAAGAAATAATACTTGAAGTTCTTATCCGATAATGCCGGCCCTGACAGTGAATCTTACCCGCACTGGGCCTTGTGGCGCAGCAGGTGGTCGGCGAGCACGCAGGCGAGCATGGCCTCGCCCACGGGCACCGCGCGGATGCCGACGCAGGGGTCGTGGCGGCCCTTGGTCGAGACCTCGATCTCGTTGCCGTATTTGTCGACGCTGCGCCGGGGCGTGGCGATCGAGCTCGTCGGCTTGACGACGAAGCGGGCGACCACGTCCTGGCCGGTCGAGATGCCGCCGAGCACGCCGCCGGCGTTGTTGCTGAGGAATACAACCTTGCCATCGGCCATGCGCATCTCGTCACTCGCCTCCTCGCCGGGCATGGCGGCGGTGGCGAAGCCGGCGCCGATCTCGACCCCCTTGACCGCGTTGATGCTCATCAGCGCCCGCGCGATGTCGGCGTCGAGCTTGTCGTAGGCGGGGGCGCCGAGGCCGACGGGCACGCCGCTCGCCACCACCTCGATCAC
>JAZFVR010000261.1:0-7983 GCA_036447835.1 Alphaproteobacteria bacterium
GGTCGGCGGCCACGACGCGGTTGACGAGGCCCCAGCGCGCCGCCTCTTCGGCGCCCATGCGCCGCCCGGTGAGCAGCATGTCCATCGCCACGTTGTAGGGGACGCGGCGCGGCAGGCGCTGGATCGCGCCGGCGTCGGCGAGCAGGCCGCGCTGCATCTCGGGCAGGAAGAACTCGGCGTGCTCGACGGCGACGATGAGGTCGCAGGCGAGCGCCAGCTCGAAGCCGCCGCCGACGGTATAGCCGTTGACCGCGGCGATCACCGGTTTGAAGAGGTCGAACATCTCGGTGTTGCCCGCGAAGCCGCCGGGTCCGTTGCCGTGCTCGGGGTCGTATTCGAGCTCGAGGTCGAAGTCGGCGGCGGCGACTTCCTTGAGGTCCCAGCCGGCCGAGAAGATGCGGTCGCCGCCCCCGGTGACGATGCCCACCATCAGGTCGGGATCGTCGCGCAGCGTCGCGAAGGCGTCGTAGAGGGCGCGGCTCACCGCGCGGTTGATGGCGTTCGCGGGCGGCCGGTCGAGGGTGATCTCGAGCACGGCGCCGCGCCGCTCGGTCTTCACGGGGTTGGTCATCTTCGATTCCTCATTGCCCTGTCATTCGGATAAGCGCGTCCACCGCCACCGCACCGCGAGGGGTCACCACGAGCGGGTTGACGTCGAGCTCGACGAGACGATCGCGATGCGCCTCGGCGAACGCCGCGACCGCGAGCACCGCGTCGATCGCCGCGTCGACGTCTCCCGCCGGCCGGCCGCGAAAGCCTGCGATCAGTTGCGCCGTCTTGAGCGAACCAATGGCGGCGGCGATCGCTTCGCGGTCGGCGGGCAGCAGCAGTGTGCGCGTGTCCTCGACCAGCTCGACGAGCGCGCCGCCGCTGCCCACGACGAGAACGAGGCCGAGCTGCGCGTCGCGGCTGACCCCGACGATCAGCTCGCACACGGCGTCGCCGATCATCGCCTCGACGAGAAAACTCCCGGCCGCGAGCGCGGACGCGATTTCGGCGACGGCGGCCGCCACCTCGGCTTCGCTCGAGAGCCCGAGGCGCAGCGCGCCGGCCTCGGTCTTGTGCGCGACAGGGGGCGCGAGCGCCTTGAGCGCGACGGGAAAGCCGATGTCTTTTGCGGCTGCGGGTGCACCCGCTCCATCGACGACGCGCCCCTCGGGCACCGCGAGGCCGTGTTCGGCGAGGCGGCGCTTGCTCTCGCGCTCGTCGAGGAGCGTCGTGTCCGCGGGCATCGGTGTCGCAGGCGGCAGCACCAGCGACGCCGTCCCGCCGTCGAGCGCGCGCCGGCGGGCGCCGTAGGCGATGGCCGCGCCGACGGCGGCGATGACGTGGTCGATGCCCTGCAACGGCGCGACGCCGGCCGCGATCAGGCGCTCGCGCGCTTCCTCGGTGACCGATTCGGAGAGCGAGCAGCCGTGTATCGCCGGCACGCCGGTCTTGCGGCTCGCGGCGATCAGCGCGTCGAGCGCGTTGTCGACGTCGTCCCGTTCCCCCGAGCCGATCAGGTAGTCGATGACCAGCAGCGCCGCGTCGTAGCCGTCGTCCATGACCGCCGTGAAAACGCGCTCGAGCGCGTCGCGCGCGCCCCACAGCGAGGTGTTGTAGTCGAGCGGATTGCCGATATGGGCGAAGTCGGGAAGCTCGCGCGCCAGCGCCTCGCGTTGTGCCGGCGACGGCGGTGGCAGCGCGACGCCCGCCGCCTCGGCCATGTCGGCGATCAGCGCCGATTCGCCGCCCGAGCATGTGAACACCGCGAGTCGCGGGCCCGCCAACGGTCCGGTGACGCTGAGCGCCTTGAGCGTCTCGAGCATCTCGGCCGGCGTGCGCGCGCGGATGATGCCGAGGCGGTCGAAGAGCGCATCGTAGGCGGCGTCGGAGCCGGCGAGCGAACCGGTGTGCGTCATGGCGATCTCGCGGCCCGCCTGCGAGCTTCCCGCCTTGATGGCGACGATGGGAACGCCTTGGTCGAGCGCGCGCGCCGCGGCGCGGCTGAAGCCGGCGACGTCGTTGACCGCCTCGAGGTAGACGCCGATGGCGGTGACCCTGGGGTTGTCGAGCAGCGCCTCGATGTAGTCGCCGGTGCCGAGCGCCGCCTCGTTGCCCGAGCTGATGATGTAGGCGAAGGGCACCGAGCGCTGGTTGAAGGTGACGTTGAGGCTGATGTTGCCGCTCTGGGCGACGAAGGCGGCTCCGCGCTCGACCCGGCGGTGCGCGTGGCCGATGGGCCACAGCGGCAGGCCGTCGATGTTGTTGAGGATGCCGTAGCAGTTGGGGCCGACGAGCGCGAGCTCGCCTGCCGCCGCGACGAGCGCCTCCTCGAGCGCGGCGCCGTCGCCGCCGACCTCGGCGAAGCCGGCGGCGTAGCACACCGCGCCGCCGGCGCCCATGGCCGCGAGCTCGCGCACCGCCTCGATCGTCGCCGGCGCCGGCACGGCGACATAGGCCGCGTCGGGCGGCTCGGGCAGATCGGCGAGGCTCGCGTAGCACTTGAGCCCGGCGAGGGTGTCGTGGTTGGGGTTGACCGGCCACACCGGCCCGGCGAAGCCCGCGTCGACGCACATGCGCATCGCCGGCTCGCGCGCGCGGCCGCCGATATAGGCGACGTGGCGCGGCGACATCAGGCGCTTGAGG
Organism: Alphaproteobacteria bacterium; assembly: GCA_036447835.1. Lineage (GTDB taxonomy): Bacteria > Pseudomonadota > Alphaproteobacteria > JAAXGF01 > JAAXGF01 > JAZFVR01. The sequence goes on from JAZFVR010000261.1 coordinate 2,632, forward strand.
TTCTCGGCCTTGCCCATGGTGCGGTTGCGGTTGCGGCGTTCACACCCAGCCGGTGTAGACGTCGAGGCCGCGCTTCTTGATCTGGTTGCCGATGATCATGCGCTGGATCTCCGACGTGCCTTCCCAGATGCGCTCGACGCGCATCTCGCGATAGAGGCGCTCGACCGGGTTCTCGCGCATGTAGCCGCGGCCGCCGAGAATCTGCACCGCCCTGTCGACGACGCGCCCGGCCATCTCGGATGCGTAGAGCTTGACCGCGCTGGCGCGGGCGTGCACCAGCTTGCGATCCGTGCCCTGGGCGATTTCCCAGCACGCGCGGTAGACCATGCTCTTCGTCGCCATGATCTCGACCGCCATGTCGGCGAGCATGAACTCGATCGCCTGGAAGTCGCGAATTGGCTTGCCGAACTGCACGCGCCCGGCGGCGTAGTCGTTGGCGATCTCGGTGGCGCGTGTCGCCGCGCCGACGCAGTGGGCGGCGATGTGCAGGCGCGCGTCGGTGAACCAGTCCTTGGTCAGCTCGAGGCCCTCGCCGACGCCGCCGAGAATCTTCGACTCGTCGAGCTCGACATTCTCGAAGACGAACTCGGGGTGCTCGAAGACGAAGGTGTGCATGTACTTGGGCTGGCGCTTGACGCTCACCCCCGGCAGGTCCTTGTCGACGAGGAACACGGTCGGCTTGTCGGCGTCGCCGTCGACGTGGCAGTGGACGAGCAGGAAATCGGCGATGTCGCCGGCGGTGACGAACCATTTCTCGCCCGAGAGGTAGTACTTGCCGTTGCGCCTGACCGCGGTGGTCTCGACCAGGCGCGGATCGGAGCCGGCGCCCGCCTCGGTGATGGCGTAGGCGTCGCGGCGCTCGCCGGCGCAGGCGGGCCTCAGGTACTCGGCCTTCTGCTCGGGAGTCGCGTGCCTGAGCGGCAGCGCCGGCTGCCACGGCACGTCCCACAGCGCGTTGGTCGCCTTGCCGAGCTGCTCGTGCGCCAGCATCTGCTGAAACACGTCGTAGCCCTGGCCGCCGTCCTCGGGCGAATGGTTCATCGCCACCACCTTGTACTCGATCGCCGCCTTGCGGATCGCCGCCAGGCTGTTCTGCGACAAGCCGTCGTTCTCCTCGCATTCGAGCTCGCAGGGGAACAGGTGGTTCTCGACGAACTCGCGCGCGCGCGCCTGAACTTCCCGGTCGTCCTTCGTCAGGTTCAGATCCATGACCGTCTTCTCCCTGGCCGTTGCGTCATTTCTTCTTCGGCTTGAGCGACTCCCATTCCTCGTCGGTGAGCTGGGAGAGGAAGTTGAACTGGCCGGCGCCCTGCAGCCACCCGCCGCCGTCGATGGTGACGACCTCGCCGTTGACGTAGCCGGCCTCGTCGGCGAGCAGATAGCACGCGAGGTTGGCGAGCTCGATATGCTCGCCGGCGCGGCCCAGCGGGTTGCCGGTCTCGAGTTCCCTGGCCAGCTCGGGGCGCGGCACCAGGCGTTCCCACGCGCCGGGAGTGGGGAAGGGGCCCGGCGCGATGGCGTTGAGGCGCACGCCGCGGCCGCCCCACTCGACCGCGAGGCTGCGGGTCATGGCGAGCAGGCCCGCCTTGGCCATCGCCGAAGGCACGACGTAGGCCGAGCCCGAGCGGGTGTAGGTGGTGACGATGCTGAGCACGCTCGCCTCGCGCCCGGCGGCGAGCCAGCGCTTGCCGCAGGCGAGCGTCACGTAGGCCGAGCCGTGGAGCACGATGTTGATCACCGCGTCGACGGCACGCGGCGACAGCGTCTCGCTGCGGGCGATAAAATTGCCGGCGGCGTTGTTGACCAGCGCATCGAGCGGCCCGCCCTCCCAGATCTTCGCCACCATGTCGTCGACCGCCTCGGCGTCGCGGATGTCGCAGCGGTGCGTCTCGACCGCGCCGCCGGTCGCCGCGGCCAATTCCTTCGCCGCCTCTTCGAGCACCTCGGCGCGACGGCCGCAGATGACGAGGTTTGCGCCGAGCTCGAGGAAACGGCGGCCCATGCTCTTGCCGAGGCCGCTGCCGCCGCCGGTCACCAGTATGCGTTTGCCATCGAGCAGGTCGTCACGGAACATCGCTCGCGTCCTCCTGGCCGGGATTATCGTCTTCCGCACGCGGCACGAACAGCCCGTCGAGGTAGTCGAGGCACACGGTCTCGGCGATCTCGGGGCTGAACGCATCGGGGTCGAGCGACCACTCGAGCCACAACCCGTCGATGAGCGCGGTCAGCGCCACCGCCGCGCCGTGGGCGTCGAGCGCGATGCCGCGCTCGCGCGCCGCTTCCGCCATCAGCCGGGCGATCGCGGCGCGGTATCCGCGGTAGAGGTCGCGGTTGAGCGCGCGCAGGTCGGGGCGCGTGCGCGCCTCGCTCCAGAACGCCACCCATACCGAGACCTTGGCGAAGTCGAAGACCGGCGGGCGGAACGACGCCTCGATCGCGGCGCGCAGCTTGTCGACGGGGCCGCCGCCGCGCGCGCGCGCAACCCGGGCGGTCTCGGCCCCGAGCTCGTCGGTGAGCTGGCGGTAAGTGGCGAGCAGGAGGTCGTCCTTGCCGGCGAAGTAATGGCTGATGAGCCCGCGCGAGACGCCGGCGGCGGCGCAGATGCGCTCGACCGTGGCGTCGGCGAAACCGTGCTCGGCGATCGAGCGCACCGTTGCGGCGATGAGGTCGCGGCGGCGGTCGACGGCGTCGGCTCGCGCTGCGCGGGCTGTCATCTCGCCTTCCCCCGCTCAGCTTTCGTGGGGGCGCAAGAGATCGCGCGCGATGATGTGGCGGTGAATCTCCGAGGTGCCTTCCCAGATGCGCTCGACGCGGGCGTCGCGCCAGAAGCGCTCGATCGGCAGCTCCTTCATCAACCCCATGCCGCCGAATATTTGCACCGCGTGGTCGGTGACGCGCCCCAGCATCTCGGAGGCGTAGAGGTTGGCGATCGAGGCGTCGCTGCGCGTCATGATGCCCGCCTCGAGCTTGCACGCGGCGTCGAGCGTGAGCATCCAGGCGGCGCGCATCTCGGTCGCCATGTCGGCGAGCTTGAACGAAACGCCCTGGAAGCGGCCGATGGTCTGGCCGAACTGCTTGCGCGTCGCCGCCCAGTCGAGGCACATGTCGAGGACGCGCTCGGCGCGGCCGACGCATCCCGCGGCGAGCATCACGCGGCCGCCGTAGAGCCAGTCGTTGGCGAAATCGAAGCCCTTGCCTTCCTCGCCGAGTATCTGGCCGGCCGGCACGCGCACGTCCGAGAGCGTGATGATGTTGGGGTTGTAGCCGCGCATCGAGACGCAGGCGAGCGGCGTCACCTCGACGCCCGGCGTCGCCTTGTCGACGAGGAAGCAGGTGATGCGCTTCTGCGCCCCGCGCGCGGTCTCGTCGACGCCGGTGACCGCGAACAGGATGATGAAGTCGGCGTAGTCGGCGTGGCTGATGAACTGCTTGGTGCCGTTGATGACGTAATCGTCGCCGTCGCGCGTTGCCCGCGTGGCGATCGACTTGGCGTCGGAGCCCGCGCCCGGCTCGGTGAGCGCGAAGCAGTCGACGCGCTCGCCGCGGATTGTCGGCTTGAGGTAGGTCTCGATCTGGTCGCCCTGGCACGCGAGCAGGATCATCGCCGGGCGGTTGACCAGCGCCGACAGCGCCGTCGACGGCTTGCCCAGTTCGCGCTCGGCGAGGCTGAGCGTCACCGCGTCGAGCCCGCCGCCGCCAAGCTCGGCCGGCATGTTGATCGCATAGAAGCCGGCGTCGAGCGCCTTGGCGCGGACCTCTCGGGCGATCTCGTCGGGCACGCGGCCGAGGCGCTCGACCTCGTCCTCGTGCGGGTACAGCTCGCGCTCGACGAGGGCCTTGAGCGCGTCGACGAGGAGCCGCTGCTCGTCGCTGAGGGCGAAATCCACCATCGCGCTCCCGCTTCCCTAGCGGCCGACGAAGCGCGGCGCGCGTTTCTCGACCGCCGCCCGCATCGCCTCCCCGGCGTCGTCGCTGCGCCCGCAGTCCTCGCCCGCTTCCCGCTCGAGCGCGAGCTGCTCGGCGAAGCCGCGCGTGTGCGCCGAGTCGATGAGGCGCTTGGCGTGCGTCTGCGCCACCGTCGGCCCTTGCGCGAGCTCGGCGGCGAAGGCATGCGCCGCTTCGAACACCCTCTCGGCGGCGTGGACCTCGGTGACCATGCCGTATGCGAGCGCCTCCTCCGCCGGCCACGGCGCGCCGGTGAAGACGAAGCGCTTCGCCGCCTCCGGTCCGATCAGCCGGGGCAGGAGCCAGGTGCCGCCGACGTCGGGCGGGTACGCCATGCGCGTGTAGGCGCAAATGAAGCGCGCGTCGGCGGCGGCGAAGCGAAAGTCGCAGGCGAGCGCCAGGTCGACCCCGGCGCCGGCGGCGGCGCCGGTGACCACCGCGACCGTCGGGCGCGGGAAACCGGCGAGCTCCTGCACCAGCGCGTGCGCCTCGCCGACCCAGTCGTAATCGTCGGATCGGCCTTGTGATGCGACCGCGGCCCACTCGCCCACGTCGGCGCCCGAGCAGAAGCCCTTGCCGGCGCCGGCGATGACGAGGCAGCGTACCGCCCGGTCGTCGCGCGCCGCCGCGATTTCGGCGCGCAAGGCCTTGAGCAGCGAGAAGTTGAGGGCGTTGCGCAGCTCGGGCCGGTTGAGCGTCAGCGTACGCACCGCGCCGTCGTCGGACCGCTCGACCTCGGCCATCGTTCCTCCCCTCGGTTCGGCGTGCGGGTCGCTGTCCGCGCCGTCCCCTGGCGCCCGTCCGTGGCGCCGTGCGCCCCGCAGAGCGCCCCGCAGTGCGCCCCGCCGGCTCGGCCGCGAGCCGGATGCAGAGGAGAGCTTAGCCTATTGAATGAACGTCCAGCAAGGCGAAACGCCCGGCGGCCGATTACCGGGCGAATCGAGCGAGCGACGATCCCATGCCGCCGGACGGCTCAGTCGCAGATCGACCCGAGCGCGGTCCACTCACTCGCCGACATGGCGCTGCCGCCGCGACCCGCCGTGGCGAGCACCGCCTCGGCGCGCTCGCGGCTCGGCGGATGGCTGGAGAGAAAGGCGAGCGCGCCCCCCAGGGCGCTTTCCTCGTCGGCCGCGCGGCCGAGGAAGGCGACGAGCCCGTCGGTGCGGATGGCGGCGCCCTCGAGCATGGCCACGCCGAGCTCGTCGGCCTCGGCCTCGTCGCCGCGGCCGTACGACAGGTTGAGCAGCCCCTCGCCGAACTCGGCGACGAGCGCGAGCAGGCCCGAGAGGTCGCCGATCAATATTTGGAACATCAGCGCGATGCCGGCGGCGCGGACGATGGACTCGGTGGGGTGGCGCTCGATCACGTGAGCCATCTCGTGGGCGAGGACTCCGGCGACCTCGTCGG
>JAZFVR010000262.1:0-4738 GCA_036447835.1 Alphaproteobacteria bacterium
CATGAGCCTGAGCGCGTCGGTCTTCTTGACCGCGCCCTTCGCCTTCCAGATGCCGGTCAGCAGGTCCCAATATGCGGCCGAGTAGAACTCTGTATTTCCTTCGAATACCTTTATCCAGGCGAGACCGATTCTTTCGGTCATACTGAGATATTCTTCTCTTTGATCGTTGTTATATTTAAGTTTCACAAACACACCTCTTCACACGACCTTCCGCCGAAGCCATAGCAAGTTCGGCGCGCATTTGCAAGTAAAGTTGCGCCTATGGTCGGCCTCACGCGTGCATCGAGCTCGAAAGGGTCGCTGACGCGGCACTTGGCGAGTTCTAATTAATACGGAAAAATAATGAGTTATGCTTATAACTAGAATTTGACCCCAAAACTTTAGAAAAGCCTTGACCATATATTTGAATGTATGTTTACATTTAAATATGAATGGATACGGCGTTCATGCGCCGGGATCGTCCCACCGATCAGAGGGGATATCGAACATGAGGACCACGCGCTTCGCCATCGCTGTCGTCGCGTCGCTGTCGATTGCCGCCTGCGCCACCGACCAGGGCCCGAAGCAGGGCCTTGGCACGCTGATCGGCGCCGGCCTCGGCGGGCTCGCCGGCAGCCAGATCGGCTCGGGCACCGGCCAGATGGTGGCGGTCGGCGCCGGGGTGCTGCTCGGCGGCTTGCTCGGCAACGAGGTCGGCAGGTCGCTCGACAAGGCCGACCAGGCCTACGCCGGTCGCACCGCACAGTACTCGCTCGAGAGCGCACCCGTTGGCGCGACCTCGACCTGGGTCAACCCGGACAGCGGCAATTCGGGCAGCTTCACGCCGACCGAGACCTACCAGACCGCGCAAGGACAGTACTGCCGCGAGTATCAGACGACAGTGACCGTCGGCGGCGCCACCGAGGAGGCCTACGGCACCGCCTGCCGCCAGCCCGACGGCTCGTGGAAGGTGGTCAATTAGGAGCCTGTCCGGACCGCGACGGTCCGACGCACCCGGGTGACTGCAACGGGAGACCGAGATGAACCGTACCCTCCGCTTGGCCGCGATCGCCGCGCTCGCCGCCCTGTTCGTCGCCGCCGGCGCCGGCGCCGCCACCGTTTCCGCTGGGGAATACCGTGGCGGCTACGGAAAGGGTCACTTCGGCGGTTACGGCAACTACGGCGGCTACAAGCGCCACCACGGCTACAAGAGCTACGGCCAAAAGCGTTACGGCTACAAGAGCTACGGCCATAAGGGTTACGGCTACAAGAGCTACGGCTATTACGCGCCGCTTCGCTACCTGTTCGGCCATCTCGCCTATCCGTATCACGGCTTCGATTACCGACCGCCGGTGAGACGCCACTACCGGCAGCAATACGCTTACGGCTACGGGCGCGGGTGTCACCCCGTCAGCAAGATCGGCTACGACGCCTACGGCCGCAAGGCGAGGATCGGCGGAACCATGTGCTACGACGCCTACGGCCGCGCCTACGTCGTCGCGGGCAGTCGCCATATTATTCATTATTTCTAGTAGCTTATTGCGCTTTCTTTAGTTCTTCCCTGGACTATCCGGCGTCGTATCCCGGCCACGGCGCCGGTTTTTTTGCGCGCGCGCGTCGTCGTCGACGTAGTGGGGCTCGGGCCGCGTGTAGAGGTCGTCGTAGTGGACGAGCACCGGCTCGCCGAGCGGGCACGGGGCGCCGTCGCGGAACGCCCATTCGCCGCGGTCGCAATTTGCGGCGGTGACGTAGCTGTTGAGGTAGAGCCGCCGGTCGCCATTCGTCGTGTTGGGTCCCGAGCCGTGGACCGTGTACGGGCTCCATAGCGCGACGTCGCCGGGGTCGAGGACGAGATCGACGGCCTTGGCCGGATCGAGGCCGACGGTGGCGAGGTCGGTGTCGCGCGCGTGGTTGTCCATGACGCGGCCGCGCGCGGCGAAGCCGAGTTCGCCGAGCTTGTGGCTCGCCGGGTACATCGTGATGGCGCCGTTCTCCTTGCGATGGGGGTCGACGGCGATGCCGGTCTGCACGTAGGACGTCGCGGGCTCGCGAAATGCCTCGCGCGGCCGGCGCAAGCGGATGTCCTGGTGATAGCCGTACTCGACCATGTGGGCGCCGGGCGGCTTCCAGTGCATCTGGTTGATGATCTGCTTGAGGTCGCTGCCGATGAGCGGCGCGACGATCGCCAGCAATCGCGGATCGATCCGATAGCGGGCGAGCACCGGGTCGAAATACGCCGGCCACTGCGCCATGCGCACGATGCGCCCGAGATCGCGGTCGTCGGCGATGCTGAAATAGACGTTTCCGTGGCGGAAGCTCGCGCGGTGGGTCATGCCTCGGGCGTAGACGCGGTCGAATGCGGCGGCGAGTTCTTCGACCTCGCGCGGGCCGAAGACGCCCTTCACGACGGCGAAGCCGAACGCCCGGTAGTGCTCGATATATTCGTCATCCATGCCGTCACCCTGTGCGCTCGCGCCTCGCGCGTGGACCCGCATTCGGGGTCCGCTTGCTTGCCGGTCACGATTAGCCGAAGTTCGTTAACAGACTCGGAGCGGAGCGAGGCTGGCGCCACGGGCGGGCGGCGCTCGGTTCGCGCATATCGCTGTTAAGATATAAATTCAAAGAGCCCGGCTAACATACGCCAAGCTCTGAAATAAATGGTCGGAGTGAGTGGATTCGAACCACCGGCCCCCGCCTCCCGAAGACGGTGCTCTACCAGGCTGAGCTACACTCCGATACGACCCTTCGACCCGCGAGCCGCGGGGCTGCGAGCCGCGGGGCCGGCATGGTATAGCGCCAACCCGCGTCCGCCGCAAGCGGCCGCAACCCACGCGCGACGGCTCAGTACGCGCGATCGATGCAGAAGTCGACGACCTCGCGCAGGACCGAGCGCCCGGCGCCGTCGGGAAAGATGTCGAGGGCGTCGCGCGCCACCGCGCCGTAGTGGCGCGCCCGCTCGATCGTGTCGCGGAGTGCGCCGTGGCGTTTCATCAGCGCGATGGCGTGATCGAGGTCGTCCTCGCGCTGCTCGCCGGCCTCCAGCGTGCGGCGCCAGAACGCACGCTCGGCGGCGTTGCTGCGGCGGAAGGCGAGAACGATGGGCAAGGTGATCTTGCCGTCGTTGAAGTCGTCGCCGACGGTCTTGCCGAGCTCGGCCTGGCGCGCCGAGTAGTCGAGCACGTCGTCGACGAGCTGGAACGCGATACCGAGGTTCATGCCGTAGCTTTCGAGCGCCTCCTCCTCGACCGAGGGGCGGTCGGCGACCACCGCGCCGAGGCGGCAGGCGGCGGCGAACAGCGTCGCCGTCTTCGCCTTCACCACGTCGAGGTAGGCGGCCTCGCTGGTCTCGGTATCGTTCGAGGTGACGAGCTGCATGACCTCGCCCTCGGCGATCACCGCGGCGGTGTCGGAGAGGATCTTGAGCACCTTGAGCGAGCCGTCGAAGACCATGAGCTGGAACGAACGGCTGAACAGGAAATCGCCGACGAGAACGCTCGGCTTGTTGCCCCACACCGCGTTGGCGGTGGCGTTGCCGCGCCGCAGGTCGCTCCTGTCGACGACGTCGTCGTGCAGCAGCGTCGCGGTGTGGATGAACTCGACGCAGGCGGCAAGCCCGACGTGGCGTTCGCCGGGGTAACCGCACAGCTTGGCCGCGGCGAGGGTAAGCATCGGCCTCAGCCGCTTGCCGCCGGCCGCGATGATGTGCCCGGCGAGCTGCGGGATCAGGGCGACGGGGCTGTCCATGCGCTCGAGAATGACGCGGTTGACGTCGGTGAGTTCGTCGCCGACGAGCGCGTTGAGCCGATCGAGCGTCGGCCGCGGGTCGCGCGCACGATTCTTGTCGAGATCGACGACGACGGCCAAATACCTCTCCCTCTCTTGACGCGCATCGCCCCCGGCGCAAGCATGGGGGCGCGATCGTTTGCGCCCATCGCAGTCTAGCAGACTGCGACGGCGGCGAAAGAGCGGAGTGGCGATGGTCGAGCTGTTGCGAACCAACGATCTGGTGCGAATTTCGTGGCTGAGGGCGCTGCTCGCCGATGCGAACATCGCGACCGTGGTGTTCGACAACCACACCAGCATCGTCGAGGGCAGCATCGGCGCCATCCCCCGCCGCCTCATGGTCGAGGACGACGACGACCTCGCCTGCGCCCGCCGGGTGCTCGACGCCGCCGGCGAATCCTATCCCAGTGACTGAGGCGATCACCGAGGACGCGCTGCTCGGCGGTCGTGTCCGCCTGCGCCAGCCCGCCACCGGCTTTCGCGTCGCCATCGATCCGGTGCTGCTCGCGGCGGCGGTACCGGCGGTGGCGGGCGAGAGCGTGCTCGACGTCGGCGCCGGGGTAGGGGCGGCGGCGCTGTGCCTCGCCGCGCGCATCGGAGATTGCCGTGTCTTCGGCATCGAGATCCAGCAGGATCTCGTGCGCGTGGCGGGCGAGAACGTCGCCCTCAACGCGCTCACCGGGCGGGTCGACATCGTGACCGGCGACCTCACCCGCCCGCCGCCGCGCCTCGCCGCGGGAACCTTCGATCACGTCATGGCCAACCCGCCGTATCACGAGGCGGGCCGGGTGGACCGCTCGCCCGACGCCGGCAAGGCGGCCGCCTCGATCGAAACGGTGGGTGGCCTCGCCGATTGGGTCGGCTTCTGTCTCGCGATGGTTCGCCGGGGCGGCAGCGTGAGCTTCGTTCATCGCGCCGACCGCCTCGACGCGCTGCTCGCGCGTCTCAGCCCGCGGGCCGGGGCGATCGTGGTTTT
>JAZFVR010000263.1:0-9595 GCA_036447835.1 Alphaproteobacteria bacterium
CTTGACTCCGACGGGGCAGGCCCAAGGCGCGAGTACCCATATCCGGGACGTTTCGCCAGGGTGAGGCCCGTATCATGGGCCGTTTCCGGCTGGGCGTCCATGGCGAATCGGCCGGTTCCCGAGCGAATCCGCCGCCCCGGAGAGGTTACGTCGGGGGCCACAGGCGCGCCTCACGCCGCGTCGTGCCGGGTCGGCAGCCCTTGGCTCGACCTCACGTCCGCGGCCCGGCCGTAGAAGGCGAGCGCCAGCAACACCGTCGCGGCGAGGCAGGCGAAGACCAGGCGGTACGCGGCCTCGGGCGCCGTACCGTCGGTGCCCGGGAAGGCGCCGATGATCGGGCCCGTCGCCATCTGCATCACCGCCACCCCGGCGAAGTTGGCGGTGTTGATCACGGTAATCGCGCGCCCCACGAGGCGCTCGGGAAAGATCGAACGGCCGTGCGCCATCACCACCACGGCGTAAGGGCCGACGAAGCCGCGCAGGGCGAGCAGCAGCACCGCCTGCCACAGAGCCGGCCCCGGCGTCAGGGCGAGGACGCCGAGCACCGCGACGTTCGCCAGCGCGGCGCCGACGACGATGCGCTTGCGCGTGTCGAAGAGGCGGTCGAGGGGGCCGTAACACAGGCTGCCCACGATCATCGCCGTCGCCATGACGAGGAGCACGTTGCCGCGTGCGACGCCGCCGAGCCCGTGCGTCGTTGAGGTAGGGCCCCGCCCACAGCGCCAGGACCGTCGCCAGGACCGGGTGGGCGACCAAGCTCATGACGAGGACGAACCGCAGCCGCCGCTCGGCGAGAACCTCGCGCACGCCGGCGAGCGTCGCCGCGAGCGTCTCGGGCCGGCGCTCATGGTAGGCGTGGCCCGGCGGCGCGTCGCGCACGACGAGCCAGACCAGCGCGCCGCCGCCCGGCTATCAGGCGGGCCGTGGGCTGTCGATGGGCGTGGTGGCGGCTTGCGTGCCCCTGGCGCCGGCCGGGCATCGCCGCCGCTGCCGCCCATAGACCCGGTTCATACACTTTCCATTTTCGTAAACCCCGTTCAGGGTGCGTGCTCACGTTACTCTTGCCGCCGGCGGCATATCGGGAGATGATCGGGCCATCGAGTGGGAGCGAACGATTGTGACACAGCGCGTCTGCCGGACCACAAAGCGGCGGCGGGGAGGCCGATACCCGAATTTGGATTTCCCGGGGGTTTCTCCGCCGGAAGGCGAGCAGTAGGCGTCGTCCGGGTCGACGATGCACGGTGTGACGCTGGCCGCGCTCGCCGTATCGCTTAGCGCCTGGGCTTATCTTCTTTTTCTTCACGGCCGTTTCTGGCGCGCCGACCAGCGGCTCGACGCCGCCGCAGCGGAAATCCCCGGCGATGCGCCCGCGATCTGCGCCATCGTGCCGGCGCGCGACGAGGCCGAGGTCATCGATCGGGCGCTGCGCTCGCTGCTCACCCAGGATTACGAGGGTACGCTCAAGGTCATTGTCGTCGACGACCAGAGCGCTGACGGCACCGCCGCGGTCGCGCGCGAGGCGGCGCAAGGCTCTGGCGCCGCCGACCGGCTCGAAATCGTCGCCGGCGCGCCCCTGCCCGAGGGTTGGGCCGGCAAGGTCTGGGCGCTATCCCAAGGCGTCGGGCGGGCGCGCGATATGGTGCCCGACGCCCGTTACCTGTGGTTCACGGACGCCGACATCGAACACGGGCCGGGCGTCCTGCGGGCGCTCGTCGCCAAGGCCGAAGCGGGCGACCGCGTCCTCGTCTCGCTGATGGTGCGGCTTCACTGCGAAAGCGGCTGGGAGAAGCTGCTGATCCCCGCGTTCGTCTTCTTTTTCCAGAAGCTCTACCCCTTCCCGTTGGTCAACGACCGCCGGCAACGGGTAGCGGCGGCGGCGGGCGGCTGTATGCTGGTCCGCCGCGACGCCCTCGACGCCGCCGGCGGTATTCGGGTTGTGAACGACGCGCTTATCGACGACTGTGCGCTGGCCCGCGCGCTGAAGCGGACCGGCCCGATCTGGCTCGGCCTCACCGACGCCTCGCGCAGCGGCCGGCCCTACCGCGGGCTCGGCGGAATCTGGGCCATGGTCGCGCGCTCCGCCTATACCCAGCTGCGTCATTCACCGCTGCTGCTCGCCGGCACCGTCGTCGGCATGGGCTTGCTCTATCTCGTGCCGCCGGCGGCCGGAATCGCAGGCGCCGTTGCGGGCGAGCCCGTCATCTCGGGTCTCGGCCTCGCCGTGTGGGGCCTGATGGCGACGGCGTATCTGCCGACGCTCAGGATCTACCGGCGGCCGGCGCCGGCCGCCGCGCTGCTGCCGGTGGCCGCACTCATCTATACGTTGATGACGCTCGGCTCGGCGCTCAGCCACTGGCGCGGCGAAGGCGGGCGGTGGAAGGGGCGCACCTACCCGCCGGCGGCACCACGCCCCACGGCGCGCCCTGGAGACCCAGGGGAGGGGCGCTAACCGGCCGCCCTGCCGCTCCCTCATCGGGGTCGGCCGGTCCGCAGCCGGCCGTTATCCAGGAATTTACACAAATTGTGCAAAAGTTTACCAAATTACGCGGATGCTGAAGGTCGCCATGACGACCCCCAAAGAACAGCCAGAGAGCACGGCAAAGACGGGCTTCAAGGACGGGTTCCTCGCCTACTACCGCGGGGACTTCGCCACCGCCCTCGGAAAATGGCGGCCGCTCGCCGAAGACGGCGCCGCCCAGGCCCAGGTGAACCTCGGCATCATGTATGCCAGGGGCGAGGGCGTCGAACAGGACCACGGCGAGGCGCTGCGCTGGTACCGAGCCGCCGCCGATCAGGGCCACGCCAAGGCGCTGTTCAACCTCGGCGTGATCTGCGAAAAGGGCCTTGGCACCGAGCAGAGCTATGTGTCCGCGGCGAGATGGTACGAACTCGCCGCGGCGACGGAGTATACGTCCGCCTATTTCACCCTCGGGTCGATCTACGACGAGGGCCGCGGTGTCGAACGCGACATGGCCAAGGCGGCCGAATGGTACCGGAAGGCCGCCGAGCAGGAGCATGTCGACGCGTGTTACAGGCTCGCCCGGATACTCGAGGCCGGCGACGGGGTGAAACAGGACTACAAGGCGGCGGTCGAGTTCTACCGTGCCGCGGCGGAACGGAAGCACGCTCCCTCGTGCAACGGTCTCGCGCTCATGTACCAGAAGGGCGCGGGCGTGCCTCGCGACGAAAAGGTCGCGCTCACCTGGTTCAGCCTGGGTGCGGACGCCGGCGACGTCGATTCGCAATACATGCTCGGCGTCTGTCATGAGCAGGGTCGCGGCACGCAACCGAACAGCGACCAGGCGCTGTCTTGGTACCGGTCGGCCGCCGAGCAGGGGCACCCGGGCGCCGCCTGCATGCTCGGCGTCATCTTCGAGGCCGGCCGCGGCACGCAAATGGATCTGGCCGAGGCGCTGAAATGGTATCGTCGGGCGGCCCAGCACGGCCATCCCGAAGGATGCTACCGTCTCGGGGTCATGATCCGCGACGCGCGTGGCATCGACAAGGACGAAGCGACCGCGATCGAGCTGTTGCGGGCGGCGGCGGAGCAAGGCCATGCGGCCGCCTGTTGCGATCTCGGCGCCGCCTACGCCGACGGCATCGGCGGCGCCCCGGACTACGCCCGCGCGCTGAGCTATCTCAAGCGCGCGGTCGAAAGCAACTACGTCCGCGCTTACGATCGCCTCGGCGTGCTCTTTCTCGAGGGGCAGGGTACGGACCAGGATCTCGACGCGGCGGCAAGCCTGTTCCGCGCCGGCGCCGAAATGGGCAACGCCAAGGCCCAGCATCGTCTCGCGATAATGCACAGCAAAGGCCAGGGCGTGAAGCAGGACCTCGTCGAAGCCTATGTCTGGCTCGAGCGCGCGGTGAAGGCGGGGAACGCCGCGGCATTGAAGACCCGGACGCTGGTCGGCAAGCAGCTGACGCCGGTTCAGCTCGGCGAGGCTGAGAAGCGGGCGGGCGACTGGGTGCCGAAGAAGTCCTAGAGCCCGCCTCCGACAGCTCTGTTGCGCCCCCGGTTTGCCCCGGACGTCGATCATACCCCCGGAAATCGACGGGTAGCGGCCGCCGCCGCCGGCGCGCGCCAGCGCCTGTGCCTACGCAACGAGCGTTGCCACGGCAGGCGAACAATTTCATTAAAATTCGTATATAATTTAAGTAAAATTATCGCTATATCTTATGAATGCGGAAAGTATACAAAACATACTGGATAAACCAAAAAAAAGGACCGGACAAGCCGGCCCAGAGTTGGGGGAATGCAGGGAGGACACCTTGTGCAGGTGTGATTAGGACCCTATACCCCCCTCTGATTACTGTAAGTGACGGGCATCACACCTAATCAAAAAAAACTTGATTTCGGCACTCAGCCCGGATCCGCCTCCGTCGGCACCACCCGGCGCACCAGGCGCTCCATGGTCAGGCCCTGGACGACGATCGAGAAGATCACCACCCCGTAGCACACGGTGACGATGACCTCGCGCTCGGGCGAGGGCGGCAGCGAAAGCGCCAGCGCCACCGATATGCCGCCGCGCAGGCCGCCCCAGGTGAGCGTCGGGATCGCGCCCCTGGTGAAAGTGCGCTTGAGCCCGAGGAGCCCGATGGGGATGGCCACGGCGATCAGGCGGCTCGCCAGCACCAGCGGCACCGCGACGAGCGCGGCGATCACGTGGCCCGGCTCGTAGCTGATCGCCACCACCTCGAAGCCGATGAGCATGAACAGCAGCGAGTTCAGCACCTCGTCGGTGAGCGTCCAGAACGTGCGCACGTGCTCGCGCGTCGTGTCGCTCATGGCGAGACGGGCGCCGTGGTTGCCGATCAGCAGCCCGGCGACGACGACGGCGATGAGACCCGAGACGTGCAGCCTGTGCGCCACCGCATAGGTCACCGTCACCAGCGCCAGCGTGATGATGACCTCGATGTTGTGCTCGTCCATGGAGCGCATGGCGAAGAACGCGACGCAGCCGGTCGCGAGGCCGAGCGCCGCGCCTCCCAATGCCTCGGCGAGGAACAGCCCGGCCACCGACGCCGGACCGAGGTCGGCGCCCGCGGAGCCCGTGGCGATGGCGACGACGATGGTGAAGACGACGACGCCGACGCCGTCGTTGAACAGGCTCTCGCCGGCGATCTTGGCCTCGAGGCTCGCCGGCACATGCACCCGCTTGAGGATGCTGAGCACGGCGACCGGGTCGGTGGGCGCGATCAGCGCCCCGAACACCAGGCACCACACGAACGGGACGGCGATGCCGAGGCCCGTGAACACCAGCCAGATGCCGCCGCCGACGAGCGCGGTCGAGATCAGCACGCCGACGGTCGCCATGGCGCCGATCGCCCACTTGCGTTGCGCCAGGTCGGTGAGGTCGACGTGCAGCGCACCGGCAAACAGGAGGAAGCTCAGCAGCCCCTTCATCAGCGCCTCGGTGAAGTCGATGCGGGCGAGCATTCCGCGCACCGCGACGCCGAGGCCCCAGCCGGGGACGGCCTCGTCGACCGCAAGCACGCCGAACGACACCGCCAGCGCGATGACGACGAGGCCGATCGTGTGCGGCAGCTTCAGGAAGCGGTGATTGAGCCAGCCGAAGAGCGCCGCGAGCCCGAGCAGCACGGCGACGACATCGAAGGCAGCTTCCATGGGCGTGGCTCTTGAGGCGGTGTGACGCGGCGACGCGCCCACACCTACCCGAACGGCGCCGGCGCGGCAAGCGGCGCGGCGAACGGCACAGTATCCGCTTGCAAGAGCCCATGGGTCGATCGCGAGGCCCTCGTACATCGACCGGCTCGGCATGAGGGCTTCGCCAGGCTCGGCATGAGGGCCGCCGTTTTCCTCGTGTTATGGGCGGCGCTCCGATACCATGCGCCGCTGACGGCCATGACCATCCTGATCACCGGCGCTTCTGGTTTCGTCGGCTCGGCGGTGTTGCGGCGGCTCATCGACGCCGGCCACCCCGTGCGTGCGCTCGTACGCCCGCACAGCGACCGCCGCAACCTCGACGGCCTCGTCGCGGAGATCGCCGAGGGCGACCTGCGCGACCCCGTCTCGCTCCGGCGCGCGCTTCGCGGCTGCACGGGTCTTTACCACGTCGCCGCGGATTATCGCCTGTGGCTGCGCAACCCGGACGAGATCTATGAATCGAACGTCGCCGGCACGCGCAACCTGATACTCGCGGCAAAGGACGCCGGCGTCGGGCGCATCGTCTACACCTCGAGCGTGGCGACGCTGGGCCTCTCCGCCGACGGCGCTCCCGCCGACGAGGCGACGCCGTCGACGCTCGCCGACATGATTGGCCACTACAAGCGCTCGAAGTTCCTCGCCGAGGCGGAGGTCGGGAGACTCGTCGCCGAGGAGGGCGTGCCCGCGGTCGTCGTCAATCCGTCGACGCCGGTGGGCCCGCGCGACATCAAGCCGACGCCGACCGGGCGCATGATCGTCGAGGCGGCCGCCGGGCGCATGCCGGCGTTCGTCGACACCGGCCTCAATGTGGTTCACGTCGACGACGTGGCGGCGGGGCATCTGCTCGCCTTCGAGCGCGGGGAGATCGGCGAGCGCTACATCCTCGGCGGCGAGAACATGAGCCTGCGTGCGATCCTCGGCGAGATCGCCGCGCTCACCGCCCGCCGGCCACCGCGAATACGGCTGCCGCACGGCCTCGTGCTGCCGCTCGCCTACGCGGCGGAAGCCTGGGCACGCATCAGCGGGGCCGAGCCCTTCGCCACCGTCGACGGCATCCGCATGGCCAGGAAGAAGATGTTCTTCTCGAGCGACAAGGCCAAGGCCAGGCTCGGCTATACGCCGCGGCCCGCGCACGCCGCGCTCGCCGACGCCGTTGCCTGGTATCGCGAGCACGGCTACCTCGGCTAAGCCGACGGCGCGTGCGGGACCTCTATTTCGGCCATGACCTGGGCGCTTCGCGTTGATCGCGGAGGCGCCCCGGCCTACCATCGGCGGCGCAAGACCGCGTCGAGCGCGGCCCGGGGGAGGACGCAGCATGACCCACAGAGCCAACGAGCGCGTCGCCTGGCTCAACGGCGAGATACTGCCCGAGAGCCAGGTGATGATCCCGTTCCGCGACCGCGGCTTCAAGTTCGGCGACGCGGTGTTCGACCTCGCGCGCACCTTCGCCGGGCGCCCGTTCAAGCTCGCCGAGCACGTCGAGCGCCTGTACAAGTCGCTTCGCTACTGCCGGATCGATCCCGGCATGGGCGCCGACGAGATGACCGCGGTCACCGAGGAGGTGCTCGAGCGCAACCGCCACCTGCTCGGCCCCGGCGACGATTACTGGATCGGCCAGCGCGTCACCCGCGGCATCGACGCGGTCGAGGGCGAGCCGCCCGAGCACGACGGGCCCAACGTCGTCGTCGAGTGCACGCCGATCCCCTTCCGCGCCCGCGCCCGCTGCTTCCGCGACGGCATCGCGGTGATCGTGCCGTCGGTGCGGCGCGTTCCGCCCGACTCCCTGAGTCCGCGCGCCAAGACCCACAACTACCTCAACCTGATCATGGGCGACCTCGAGGTGCATGCCCGCGACCCGCACGCCTGGACGGTGCTGCTCGACGCGAGCGGCAACCTGTGCGAGGGGCTCGGCAGCAACATCTTCACGGTCGCGGGCGGGGCGCTCCACACGCCGCGCGAGGACTTCGTGCTTCCCGGGGTGAGCCGGCGGGCGGTGCTCGACCTCGCGCGCGAGGCCGGCATCGAGGCCCACGAGACCGACATCGCGCTCTACGACGCCTACACCGCCGACGAGGCGTTCATCACCTCGACCAGCCTGTGCCTGTGCCCGGTGAGGAGCATCAACGGCGTGACGCTCGGCGACGGCCGCGTTCCGGGGCCGGTGACCCAGACGCTCATCGACGCTTACGCCGCGCTCGTCGATTACGACTTCGTCGGCCAGTACTTAAGGCGCCTCGACGCGTGAGGCCGCCGCGCCAAGGGAGGATTCGCCCATGAACGACGCGCCCGACGACCTCGGCCCCATCGATTCGTCGGTGACCCCGCGCTTCGCCGAGATCGCCACCTTCATGCGCACGCCGCGGGCGCAAAGCGCCCACGGCCTCGACGTGGCGCTCGCCGGCGTTCCCTTCGACCTCGGCTCGACAAACCGCGCCGGCGCGCGCCACGGCCCGGCGCAGATCCGCGAGATGTCGCGGCTGATCCGCAAGGTCAACGCCTCGAGCCGCATCGCGCCGTTCGACATCTGCCGCGTCGCCGACGTCGGCGATGCGCCGACCAACCCGCTCGACCTGATGGCCAGCCTCGAGACGATCGAGCGCTTCTTCGCCGGCATCCACGCCGCCGGCGCGGCGCCGGTGGCGGCCGGCGGCGACCACACCATCACGCTCCCCATCCTGCGCGCGATCGCCAGGGACGGCCCGGTCGGCGTGATCCAGTTCGACGCTCACGCCGACACCCTCGATGAGCTGCTCGGCAGCCGTTACAACCACGCCACGCCGTTCCGCCGCGGCGTCGAGGAAGGGCTCATCGAGCCCAGGCGCATGGTCCAGATCGGCCTGCGCGGCACGCGCTATTCCGACGACGACATCCAGTACGGCTACGACGTCGGCATGCGCATCATCACCATGGACGACTTCGAGGAGATGGGACGCGACGCGGTGATCGCCGAGACGCGCCGCGTGGTCGGCGACGGCCCGACCTTCGTCACCTTCGACATGGACGGCCTCGATCCGGTGTTCGTGCCCGGCACCGGCGCACCCGAGCCCGGCGGCCTCACCATGCGCGACGCCCAGGTGGTGCTGCGCGGCCTCGGCGGCCTCAACCTCATCGGCGGCGACGTCAGCGAGGTGGCGCCGCCGCTCGACCCGGCCGGCCACACGGCGCTCAACGCCGCCAACCTGATGTTCGAGATCCTCTGCATCGTCGCCGACGCGGTCGCCCGGCGCAAGGTCGGGCGCGGCACGTAGTGGTCAAAGTCTGACATATGGTACCCATTCGATCGCGTTTCCCGCTTCCTCGGTACGAAGGGACGCGCAGGCGATGCCGGGGGTCCATGGATTGCCGGGTCGAGCCCGGCAATGACAATAGGAGAGATGAGCTCAATCAATCTTGAAATGCTCTAGGCGCTCTCCGCGCCCCCTTTCGACCACCGGCACCTTCCAGCCCGTCGTGCACTGCATCCCCGCGCATCAGCGCCGGGATGCAAGCGCCGCCGTAACGCGCTATGCTGGCGTCGTGCCGCTTCCATCGACAGTGACGGCGTCGCGCCGCGACCACGCCCATGCGCAGGATTGGTGACATCATCCCGGCGACCGTGCTCGGCGCCATCGTCGGCGTCGCGCTCCTGGTGACTGTGAACGGCTGGTCGTACCTCGTGGACGCCGGCGGCTGGTACGCGCTTCTCGGGCAGTTCCTCGCCGTGGCGGCGACGCTCGTCATCCTGCTCATCGCCTGCGCGCTCGCGCTGGCGCTGCTCGCCTTGCCATTCCTTCTCGTGTTCGCGCTCACCGATCCGGAGCCCACGCCGGGAGCGGCCGCGCGCCGGCCGGTCGATGCGTTGAGGGCCCGTGGCTCGGCGCTGGCGCGGGCGGCATTCGCGGTCGCCAACCTGGCGTGGAAGGCGGCATGGTGGGGCTGGTGGTTCGT
>JAZFVR010000264.1:0-2445 GCA_036447835.1 Alphaproteobacteria bacterium
GACACCAGCCCGCGCGGTTGCGGGCTCGCCGGCGAGGACGCCGACTGGGACTTCGGCACCGGCGCCGGTTTCTACCTCGACGCGACGCAGGCGCCGTGGTCGGCGCACTACCGCATGTATTCGTACATCACGGCCGAGCTGCCGGCGCTGGTTGCCGCAAACTTCGCGGCCCGCTCGGGCGCGCAAGGCATCTTCGGCCATTCGATGGGTGGCCACGGGGCGCTCGTCTGCGCGCTGAGGAACCCGGGGCTCTACAAATCGGTGTCGGCGTTCGCGCCGATCTCGGCGCCGATGCGCTGCCCCTGGGGCCGCAAGGCGTTCTCGAACTACCTCGGCGCGGACGAGGAGAACTGGCGCGACTACGACGCGAGCGCGCTGGTGGCGAGCGACCGGAGGTGCCCGCCGATCCTCATCGACCAGGGCGCCGACGACCCGTTCCTCGCGCGCGAGCTCTACCCCGGGGCGTTCGAAGAGGCCTGCGCCGCCGCCGGCCAGCCGCTGCGCTTACGCATGCAGGCGGGCTACGACCACAGCTACTACTTCATCGCCTCGTTCATCGAGGACCACATCCGCCACCACGCCGCCGCGCTCAACGCCTGAAGACGCGACGGCCGCCCCCTGCTTACGCGAGGGGACGGCCGGGTTGACGGAACCGGCGCGCCGGGCGCGCGCCGGGCTCTATTGCACGATGTTGGTGGCGGCCGTCTCGAGGTCGTTGCGGCCGAGCTTGACCTCGATCACCATGGGATCGCCCTCGTTGCGGTAGAAGATGTGGCGGCCGATCTTCGGGCCCTCGCCCAGGACCTTGCGCCACACCGGCGCGACGTAATCGGCGTGATACCACAGCGCGCCGCGGGTCGGGTCCTCGGACAGACCCCAGTAGATCAGGCGCGCGATCGCCTTGCTTCGCTCCCACGCGACCGGTTCGCGCGGCTCGTCGCTGCGGCCGTCGCACCACCAGGTGAACTGGCAGCGATAACGCGGCCATTCGCCTCCCTGCTGGACGACGTCGCAGATCCACTGCGGATAGCGACGGTCGCTCGCGCGGTTCATCACCACGTGGCCGACCGCGCGCTTGCCCATCGCCGGCTCGCCGCGCGCCTCGAAGTAGATGGTGAGCGCGAGACATTCGATCTCCGCGCGGTTATCGGTCTGGGCCGCCGCCGCCGACGCCATCAAGACATAGGCGGCCGCCGCAAGGAGCCCCGTCCCCATGGCGACCCACCAAGCCTGGCGCTTTTGAACCATACTTTCGCTTTTCGTGATGCTGCGTTTCATTGTCCTCACGCTACTGCCGCCCCGTCGGCGGGGCATTTCATGCACCGCGCCTCGTCGAATGGGTGAACAAAACATTAAATATTATTACAGAATTTAATGAAAATGTCAATAATTTGGCAATAATTTATTAATAGTTAACAAGTTCTTAATCATAAACACGAACAACCGCGTAGATTGTCTGAATGTTTGTTTACATTTATTAACCATCCTGAAGATTTAACTCTCTGAGCGTTGATTCGTTTACTGAAATCGGGCCGATTCGGACGGGAATACCCCGGCGCAGGACGCGCCGGGACGCCTTGAATCGGCGCCGTTCGCCCCCCATATTGCTCGGGCCGGGGCCTGTTCGAGGACCGGCGATCCGGGGCGCCTTCGCGGGCCCGCCTGTCGTTACTCGCTCATCGATGAGGAGGTACCGACGTGACGCGCATTTCCATGTTCGACAACCCGCTTCTCCTGGGATTCGACCATTTCGAGCGCATGGTCGAGCGCATCTCCAAGGCCTCGGGCGACGGCTATCCGCCTTACAACATCGAGCAACGGGGCGACACCCAGCTGCGCATCACGCTCGCCGTCGCCGGCTTCACCGCCGACGACCTCTCCATCAGCGTCGAGGACAACCAGCTCATCATCCGCGGCAAGCAGGAGGACGACAGGGAACGCGCCTACCTCTACCGCGGCATCGCCGCGCGCCAGTTCCAGCGCACCTTCGTTCTCGCCGAAGGGATCGAGGTCGCCGGGGCCACCCTCGAGGACGGCCTGTTGCATGTCGACGTGACCAAGCCGTTGCCGGCCTCGAAGACCAGGACCATCGAGATCCGCACCGCCGGCGGCGGCGCCAAGCGCCTCGCCGGCGCCGACAAGCGCCGGAATGCTTCGTAGTGGCCACGCAAGCCCGGAACCATGGAGGGAGATCGATATGAACAAGCAGTTCGACGCCCACGATGACCCGAAGCGGATGTCGCCCGCCACCCTCCTCGCGCTCGGCGGGCCCAACCTCGCCTTCATCGGCCGCGTCGTCGTCGACGGCACTTCCGGATACGGCATCCACGCCGCCGACGGCACCGTGCTCGGCGTCACGGTCGACCGCGACACCGCCTTCGCCGCCGCCCGCCAGAACGACCTCGAACCGGTCAGCGTCCACTGAGCCGCCGCCGCCCGAATTTG
>JAZFVR010000265.1:0-4517 GCA_036447835.1 Alphaproteobacteria bacterium
GCCGTCACGTGGCGGTCGCCGCCGGCGAACAGCAGCCTGGCCAGCGCCAGACGCTGGCGCGTGGGGCGCAGGTTGACCTCGCGCAAGCGTTCGAGCACCGCGGCATAGGGTCTTCGAGTCTCGGTCATGCTCCGTATATGGGAGCGGAACAATCGAAAAGGAAGCACAAATTTCGGCACATACCGAGTTTATTTGAGTGATTCCACATAGGGCCCGCGCCGCCGCACCTCGCCTTCAACGCAGCCGCGAGCGCATCTCTAATCGTCGTAGCGCCGAAACACCAGCGAGGCGTTGGTGCCGCCGAAACCGAAGCTGTTGGAGAGCACGCAGTTGAGGGTCACGCCGTCCCTGCGCTCGCGCACGATGGGGACTCCCTCCGCCTCGGGATCGAGCTCCTCGATGTTGGCCGAGGCGCTGATGAAGCCGTTCTCCATCATCAGCAGCGAATAGATCGCCTCGTGCACGCCGGTGGCTCCTTGCGAATGACCGGTCAGCGACTTGGTCGAGCTGATCGGCGGAATGCGGTCGCCGAAGACCTCCTTGACCGCCTGCAGCTCGCGCGTGTCGCCGACCGGCGTCGAGGTGCCGTGGGCGTTGATGTAGTCGACCGGGCAGTCGATCGCGTCGAGCACCTGGCGCATGCAGCGCACGGCGCCCTCGCCCGAGGGCTGCACCATGTCGAACCCGTCGGAGGTGGCGCCGTAGCCGACCAGCTCGGCGTAGATCCGGGCGCCGCGCGCCCTGGCGTGCTCGAGCTCCTCGAGCACCAGAACGCCGCCGCCACCGGCAATGACGAAGCCGTCGCGGTTGGCGTCGTACGGGCGCGAAGCCCGCTCGGGCGTGTCGTTGTACTTCGACGACAGCGCCGGCATGGCGTCGAACAGCAGCGTCAGCGTCCAGTGCAGCTCCTCGCCGCCGCCGGCGAACATTACGTCCTGCTTGTCCCACTGGATCAGCTCGCCGGCGTTGCCGATGCAGTGCGCGCTGGTGGCGCAGGCCGAGCTGATCGAATAGTTGACGCCCTTGATCCTGAACGGCGTCGCCAGGGTGGCGGAGTTGGTGCTCGACATCGCCCGCGGCACCATGAACGGCCCGACCCGCCTGGCGCTCTTTTCGCGCAGCGTGTCGGTCGCCAGAAGCAGATTCTTGGTCGACGGGCCGCCGGAGCCCATGACGATGCCCGTCCGCACATTGGAGACCAAGTCTTCGCCGAGTTCCGCATCGGCGATCGCCTGCTCCATCGCCAGGTAGTTGTACGCCGCCCCGTCGCCCATGAAGCGGCGGACCTTACGGTCCATGACGCTGTCGATATCGATCTTCACTGAGCCGTGGACGTGACTGCGAAAGCCGAGATCCCGGTACTCCTCGCAGAAGGTGACCCCCGAGCGGCCCGCGCGCAACGATTCGACGACCTCCTCCTTGTCGTTGCCGATGGGGCAGATGATCCCCATGCCCGTTATGACGACCCGTCTCATGGCGTATTCCTCTGAAAGTCGTGGGCGGAGGTGAACAGCCCGACGCGGAGGCCTTTCACCTCGTAAATCGGTTCGCCGTCGAGGTCCATGAACGCGTCGGCGACGCCCAACACCAGCTTGCGCTGGATGATCCGCTTCACGTCGACGCGATAGCTGACGAGTTTGCCCGCGGGCAGCACCTGACCGGTGAGCTTGACCTCGCCGACCCCGAGCGCCCGGCCGCGGCCGGGGCAGCCGAGCCAGCCCAGATAGAATCCGAGAAGCTGCCACAGCGCGTCCAAGCCGAGGCACCCCGGCATCACCGGATCGCTCTCGAAGTGGCAGTCGAAGAACCACAATTCGGGCGTGACATCGAGCTCGGCTACGATTTCGCCTTTCTCGTATCGGCCGCCGTCGTCGTTGATCGCGACGATGCGGTCGAACATCAACATAGGCGGCAAGGGCAGCCGAGCGTTGCGCGGCCCGAAGAGCTCGCCGTGCGCACATTGAAGCAGGTCTTCGTAAGAGTAGCTCGACTTCCTGTTCACCACCTCGAAGGTTTGCACGACCTCGGGCGCTTCGACGATCGCGCGAATCCGGTCGATCGCCGATTCGCCCGCCATGCGAGCCTGCCTCACCGCCTCGTCGTAAGCCTTGCGCGCGTGGTGTAACAGCTCGTCATAGGCGTTGCGCGCCCGCCCGGTAACCCCTTCGTGTGGCACCTGCTTGACCACGTCGTCGTAGGCTTGACTCGCGTGCCTGACGACAGCGTCGTAGGCGGTGCGTGCCTGCGCGACGACTTGGTCATAGGCGGTGCGCGCCTGATCGATCGTCGCGTCCTCGGTAGCGACCACCGGACGCGGTGGGGCCGCGTCGGCGATGTCTGAGTCGCCCGCCGCCGCTATGGGTTCCGCCTCGCGAGGCACCGCCGCAGGTTCACGTGCCTGCACGGTGCCAATCGCCTTCATGCCGACGATATGGTAGCCGCAGTCGACATAATGGATCTCGCCGGTCACCGCCGACGACATATCGCTCAACAGATAAAGCGCCGCATCGCCTACTTCCTCGGGCGTCAGACTACGCCTCAAGGGTGCGTTATCCTGGCTCCACTTGTAGATATAGCGGGCGCTCGAAAACGCCGAGCCGGCAAGCGTGCGCATCGGCCCCGCGGAGATGGCGTTGACGCGTATCCCGTCGGGGCCTAGGTCGGAGGCGAGATAGCGCACGCTCGCTTCGAGCGCCGCCTTGGCGACGCCCATCACGTTGTATTGCGGCATCACGCGCTCGGAGCCCGAGTAGGTGAGCGTGACGAGACTGCCGCCGTCCTTCATCAGCGCGGCGGCCAGGTTGGCGACGGCGGTGAACGAGTAACACGAGATGCCCATGGTGCGCACGAAGTTCTCGCGCGAAGTGTCCAGGTACTTGCCCTTGAGCTCCTCCTTGTCGGAATAGGCGATCGCATGAACGAGAAATTCGAGCGCACCCCAACGCTCCTCGAGCGCCGCGAACACCGCAGCGATGCTCCGTTGATCGCTCACGTCACAGGGCAGGACGATCTCGGACCCGACCGATTCGGCGAGCGGCCTCACTCGCTTGAGAATCGTTTCGTCCTGATAGGTAAAGGCGAATTCGGCCCCGTGTTCGCTCAGCGTCTTGGCGATGCCCCAGGCGATCGAGCGGTGGTTTGCGACCCCCATGATCAGGCCGCGTCTGCCAGCCATCAGCGCATCAGAACCGGTCATCGGATGGTCACGCAATTACACGCTCCGCCACTGCGACGAAACCCCTGTGAAGGTCCGTCAAGGCTATACCGTTTGGATCGCGAGTCAAAGCCGCCGGGGCAAACCTTACGCGGTCTCCGCCGCAACCGGCAGGATCACGTCCGGCGCGTCGCTGACGATCGTCGATACCCCCCATTCGAGGAGCGCGGCCGCGCGGCCCGGCTCGTTGACCGTGAAGGCGACGACCGCTACTCCCGCCGCCGCAAACATGGCCACCTTGCGCGGCGTCAGGCGCCTGTGGAGGCACGCGAGGATGCGGCAATCGACCGCCTCGAGCCGCCTGCGCCAGTCGCGCGGAATGCGCAGACAGTTCAGCACCCGTGGCCATTCGGGCGCCACGGCGCGCGCCACGGCGAGGCATTCGGCCTTGAAGCTGGCGATCATCGGCGGCGGCCGCTCGCCGGGCCAGCAGCCCAGGACTTCGGCCATCACGGCTTGCGCCGTCTCGACCTCGCGCCCCGGACACGGCTTGATCTCGACGTGGGCGTGGAGGTCGAGTTCGTGTACCTGGTCGAGCGCCGCGTCGAGCCTCGGCACCCGTTCGCCGGCGAACTCGGGCGCGAACCACGAACCGGCGTCGAGACGGCTTATCTCGTCGTATGACGTGCCGGCCACGGGGCCGCTGCCGTCGGTGGTCCGCTCGAGGGTGTCGTCGTGGAACAGGATGCAGCAATTGTCGGCGGTGAGCTTGACGTCGAACTCGACCCACGAGGCTCCGAGCGCGGCGGCGCGGCGCACGCCCGCGAGCGTGTTCTCGGGCGCGTGCGCGGCGGCGCCGCGATGGCTGATGACCGCGGGCAGATACATCTTCGGCCCGGGAATCCGGCGTCGGCGCGCGGCCCCGCCGCGCCCGCGCCTCCGATCAGCCTGCCCGGCGCCCCGACTCCCCCTCCTTCGCCCGGTCCTTCGACAGGTCCTCGCCGGTGAGCTGGTCGACGTCCTTCATGCTCAGGCGAACCTTGCCGCGGTCGTCGATGGCGAGCACCTTGACCTTGACCTTGTCGCCTTCCTTGACCACGTCGCCGACGGTCTTGACCCGATGCTCCGCGAGCGCGCTGATGTGCACGAGACCGTCGCGGTTGCCGATGAAGTTCACGAAGGCGCCGAAGTCGACGACCTTGACGACCTTGCCCCCGTAGATGACGCCGACCTCGGGCTCCGCGACGATGCTGCGGATGCGGTTGATCGCCGCCTCCCCCGCCTCGCTGTCGGTGGCCGCGACGCGCACCGTGCCGTCGTCCTCGATGTCGATCTTGGTGCCCGTGGTCTCGCAGATCTCGCG
>JAZFVR010000266.1:0-4425 GCA_036447835.1 Alphaproteobacteria bacterium
CGCTGCGCCGCGAGAGGCGGTAGACGATGCCGGCGTCGCCCTCGTGCTCGCCTTCGAGGAAGCGCAGAAGCTGGGCGCGCGGGTTGTTGCGCGGCGCCACGCGGTAGCGGATGTTGGGCCGGTCGAATCCGGCGACGAAGGCGCGGCCGTCCGAAAGCTCGAGGCGCTCGACGATGTCGCGCCGGGTGGGGCGGTCGGCGGTGGCGGTCAGCGCGATGCGCGGCACCTCGGGAAAGCGGTCGTGCAGCACCGTGAGCTGGCGGTACTCGGGGCGGAAGTCGTGTCCCCACTGCGAGACGCAGTGCGCCTCGTCGATGGCGAACAGCGCCAACTCGCAACCCGCGAGCAGATCGAGGAAGCCGGCGGTGAGCAGCCGCTCGGGCGCGACGTAGACGAAGTCGAGCCAGCCGGCGCGCAGCTCGCGCTCGATACGCGCCGCCTCGCCGAAGGCGAGCGCTGAGTTGAGCGCCGCGGCGCGCACGCCGAGCTGGCCGAGCGCCCGGACCTGGTCCTGCATCAGCGCGATCAGGGGCGAGACCACGACGCCGGTGCCGCGCCGGCAGATCGCCGGGATCTGGTAGCACAGCGACTTGCCGCCGCCGGTCGGCATGAGCACCAGGGCGTCGCCGCCGGCGATGACGTGCTCGATGATCGCCGCTTGGTCGCCGCGGAAGGCGGTGTAGCCGAAGACGTTGCGCAAGACGTCGAGCGGGTCGTGCTGCACGGGCTGCCTATACACCATGCGCGCTCACGCGATCAGCTCGCCGCGGTCGATGCTGAGCGCCTGGCCGGTGATGTTCGCCGCCTGCTCGGAGGCGAGGAACAGGTACGTCGAGGCCACGTCGTCGGGCTCCATCAGGCCGCCGATCGCCTGGGTGCCGACGATCTCGGCGAGGCAGTCGTCCTCGCTGCGCCCCTCGCGCGCCGCGATCTTCTTGAGCGACAGCATCGAGGCGTCGGTGCGCACCCAGCCGGGGCACACCGCGTTGACGCAAATGCCGCGCGGGCCGAGCTCGTCGGCGAGCACCCGCATGAAACCGATGTTGGCGTGCTTCGAGGTCGCGTAGGCGCTGAAGCCGGCGGCGCCGGTCTTGCCCCACACCGAGGCGGTGATGACGATGCGCCCTCCCGCCGCCATGGTCTTCACCGCCTCGCGGGTGACGTAGTAGGTGCCGAGAACGTTGATCTCGATGATGCGCCGGAAGGTCGCCTCGACCTCCTCGCCCGGCTCGAGGATCGGCGTGATGCGTTCGAGCCCGGCGTTGTTGACCAGCACGTCGAGACGGCCGGCACCGCCGACCACGCGGGCGACGGCGGCGCGGTCGGTGATGTCGCAGACGAGGCCCTCGACCGCCGCGCCGGTCTCCTCGGCGAGAGCCCGCGCGGCGGCGTGGATGCTGTCGCCGGTGGCGAGAATCGCAAGGTCGGCGCCGGCGCGGGCGAAGCCGCGCGCCACGCCGAGGCCGATGCCGCGGCTGGCGCCGGTGACCAGCACGCGCTTGGCCGCGAAATCGAAGCCGCTCATCGCTCGGCCACCTGGTGTCCGATCATCTCCTCGGTGCGCAGCGCCTGGTTGCGCATCAGGTCGCGTACGCGGTTGCGCAGGTGAAAGAACGCCTCGGTCTCCTTGGTGGTGATGTCGCGCTCGTCCCCTATGTGCTCGCCGACCCGGATTTCCTCGATGATCGTCGCCGGGCGCGCCGAGAACATGAAGATACGGTCGGCGAGGAACACCGCCTCCTCGACGTCGTGGGTGACGAAGATCACGGTCTTCTTCTCGATGTGCGCGATCTCGAGAAGCTGCACCTGGAGGAACTCGCGGGTCTGGGCGTCGAGCGCGCCGAAGGGCTCGTCCATGAGCAGGATCTCGGGCCCGGCGGCCAGCGTCCGGGCGATGGCGACGCGCTGGCGCATGCCGCCCGAGATGCGGTTGACGTAGTAGTCGGCGAAGTCGGTGAGGCCGACTAAGTCGAGGTAATGGCGAGCGGTCTCCTCCTTCTCGGCGCCGCCCATGTCGTCGCGGTAGCGCGTGCCGAAGCGGATGTTGTCGCGCACGGTGAGCCAGGGGAACGACGAATACGCCTGGAACACCATGCCCCTCTTGCGGCCGGGGCCGGCGACGCGCTCGCCCGAGAGATAGATCTCGCCGCTCGACGCGGTCTCGAGCCCGCCGACGATGCGCATCAGCGTCGTCTTGCCGCAGCCCGAGGGGCCGAGGTAGACGGCGAACTCGCCCGCCGTCAGGTCCATCGAAACGTCGTCGATGACGTGGATCGACGGATGCAGCTTGCCGTCGCCCTCGAAGGTCTTGGAAACGCGGTCGACGTGCAGAAACGGCGTCTCGCCGGACATGGCTAGAGGTAGCGGAAGGCGCGGCGATGCACGAAGCGGATCGCCTGGTCGGTGACGAGGCCGATGATGCCGACGGTGAGAATGCCGGCCATGACTTCGGGCGTCTTGACGAAGCGCCGGGCCGACCAGATTGCGTGACCGATGCCGGCGTTGGCGGCGACGATCTCGGCGATGATGATGTAGGTCCAGCACCACCCCAGCGTAATGCGCAGGTTGTCGATCACGCTGGGCAGCATCGAGCGGAAGACGATGTTCCAGGTGATCTGCCTGGGCTTGGCGCCGAGCGTGAAGCCGATCTCGGTGAATTCGCGTGGCACGCGCTTGGTGTCATCGGCGATCAGCAGCACGAGCTGGAAGAACGTGCCCATCCACAAGACCGCGATCTTCGAGCTCTCGCCGATGCCGAACCAGATGATCAGGAGCGGCACCAGGGCCGGCACCGGCAGGTAGCGGATGAAGTCGACGATCGGCTCGGTCAGGGTGCCGACGATACGGTAGCTCGACATCCAGATGCCGATGGGAATCGCCATAACCGCCGACATGATGAACGCCGACCAGACGCGGGCGACGCTGATCCAGATGTCCTCGATGAAGTTCTGCTCGGCGAGCATGACGTAAAGCGCCGTAACCACCCGCCAGGGCAGCGGCAGGAAACGCTGCGGCACGATTTCGATCTCGGATATCGCGTACCAGAAACCGATGAAGCCGATGAAGGCGAAGATGGCCAGCACGGCATCGGCGCGGCTGGTGCTGGTGCCGCGGTAGACGAAGAGATCACGGAATTTCACGTCTTGCCGGTCAATGTTGCAAAGGGCCGCGGGAACCCGGGTCGCGCATCATGCGCCGCCCGGGTTCCCGGCGGGATTGGATATTAACGCTTGTGGCCGTCGAACAGGCCTTCGGTCAGGGTCGGATCGACCATCACCTCGAAGGAGATCGGCGCGTCCATCAGGTCGAGGTCGACGTTGATCTCGTTGAGGCCGTCGATGACGCTCGCGAGCTTGGGCGAACGGCCGCCGATGCCGAAGAAGTCGAGCGCGTCCTCGTAGGTGGTGTAGTAGACGCCGCCGAGGTCGCCGGCCATGACATCGGGCGTGACGTCGTAGGTCGGCGCGGCGACGGCGAGGAACTTGTCGGGGTCGTTCTTGTAGAGGTCGACCGCCCGGTAGATGCCGCGCATGAGCTTGGCGTATTTCTCGCGATCGGCGGCGTAGTCCTGCTTGTTGACGATGACGACGTCGGTGATCAGGCCGTTGAAGTCCTTCGACGACAGCAGGATGTGCGCGCCCTTGCGCGCGGTGTTGGCGACGATCTCGCTGAGCATCGGCTCCCAGGTGGCCACCGCGGCGACTTCCGAGTCTTCGAACACCGCCGAGGCGTCGTCGGTGGCGATGAGCCGCAGGTCGACCTCGTCGAGGCTGTGGCCGGCCTGCTTGAGCGCATAGGCGACCATCACGGTGCCCGGGTGGTTGATCTCACCGGCGAAGACCTTGCCGATGAGGTCCGTGGCCTTGTCGATGCCGAGCGCGCCGACGACGCCGTCGGCGCCGACCGAGACGTCGATGACGCCGATGACCACGAGGTTCGAATCGGGGGTCAGCGGCCGCGACATGTGCTCGCCGATGGTGCGCATGGTGCAGTTGACCTGGTTGGTGTCGAGCGCCGGGTAGACGTTGGCGCGGTCGTTGTCGAACACCCAGGTGACCTCGAGGTCCTCCTCGGCGAAGTAGCCGAGCTTGGCCGCCACCATCGTCGGCGCGAAGCCGAACCAGTAGGGGTAGGCGCATTTGATCAGGTCGCCCGCCGCCCGGGCCGGCGTGGTCACGTTGAAGACGACGGCGAAGAGCGCCGCCGCGATGCTGGCCTTAACGAATGAACGCATGTTGTCCTCCCTTGCGTTGATGCTCTTGTTTGATTTCAGAATAGCGCGAAACTCCGCTTCGTGATCCCCCAAATGCGTCGCCCTCAGCCCGCCTTGCGCCGGGCCACCGCCTCGGCGAGGACGCACAGGATTTCGTACATCATGGTGGCGCCGACGAGCGCCGTGTTGCCGCTGGGGTCGAACGGCGGCGC
>JAZFVR010000267.1:0-5959 GCA_036447835.1 Alphaproteobacteria bacterium
CGACCCGCCGCTCGTAGGCGACGAAGCCGGCGCGTTGGTAGAGGCCGAGCGCGCGCGGGTGGTCGAGGGTGCAGGTGTTCACCCACACCCGCGTCGGCTCGTGGGTCCACGCCTGCGACACCCCCCAGTCGAGAAAATAGGGGCCGAGACCGCGGCCGATGAAGTCGGGAACGAACCCGAAGTAGGCGATCTCGATGTCGCCGTCGACGCGCCGGTCGAGCTCGACATAGCCGGCGGGAACTCCGGCGACGTAGAGCACGTAGAGCTCGATCC
This sequence comes from Alphaproteobacteria bacterium, assembly GCA_036447835.1. GTDB lineage: Bacteria > Pseudomonadota > Alphaproteobacteria > JAAXGF01 > JAAXGF01 > JAZFVR01. Next base: position 274 of record JAZFVR010000267.1, read on the forward strand.
GCGGATCGTGAATAATGGTGCGCAGCGTCTCGTCGTCGAGCATGCGCCGCTCGCTCCAGTTCCACGGCTCGCCCACGGTGTCGTAGAGATAGCGATAGAACGAGACCGTCGGCCGTTCGGCCCGCAGAATCGCCAGCTTGCCGAGCGGCGCCGGCGTCGTCGGCCGCCGCGGCGGCTCGCGCATCTCGAGGTACGTCACCGTAGTCTCGAGCAGCTCCTCTGCCGGTCTCTTACGCGCCATCTTCGCGCCCCGTGACCATTACCCCGACAGGCTCCTAGCGCGGATCGTCGATCAGCCAGCGCGCCATCACCACGCGCGGCTCGGTCTGGTAGCCGAGACGTTCGTAAAATTCCTGTACCCCGGTATTGGTGTCGCGGATGATGAGGTTGACCTTGCGCACGCCGAGCCCGGCGAGCCACGCTTCGGCGTGGTCGACCATCGCGCGGCCCAAGCCATCGCCGCGCCGCGCCGGGTCGCTGGCGACGTAGTAGAGCCAGCCGCGGTGGCCGTCGTGACCCGCCATCGCCGTGGCGACGACCGCGCCGTCGTCTTCGCCGACGAACAGCTCGGCGTTGGCCGAGGCGCGGCAGAAGGCGATGTCCTCGGCCGGGTCGTTGTAATGGACGATGAGGTTCGATGCGCGCCACAGCGCGACAACCGCGTCGAGGTCGCGGTCCTCGAACGGGCGGACCAGCGGCCCGGCGACCGCCGCCTCAGATCTCGACCGGCGTGTCATCGCGGCTTCCCCATTCGCTCCACGAGCCGTCGTAGATCGCCACGTCGCGATGCCCGGTGAGATAGAGGCCGAGGGTGAGCACCGCGGCGCTGACGCCCGAGCCGCAGGTCGTCACCACCGGGCGGCGGGGGTCGACGCCGGCACCGGCGAAGGCGTCGCGGAGCGCCGCGGGCGCGAGCAGCGTGCCGTCCTCGCGTTCGACCAGATGGTTGAACGGCAGGTTGAGGCTCGCCGGAATGTGTCCGCTGCGCAGGCCTTTGCGCGGCTCCGGCTCGGCACCCGTGAAGCGCCCGGACGCGCGCGCGTCGAGCACCTGTTCGCGGCCTCTGGCGAGGTTGGCGCGCATCTGCCCGATATCGCGCACGAGCAGCGTGTTCATGCGCGCGGTGAAATGGCGCTCGCGCGGCATTACCGGCCGGTCGTCGACCGGGCGGCCCTCGGCCAGCCACTTCTCGAGGCCGCCGTCGAGCACGGCGACGTCGTCGTGGCCGAACACGCGGAACATCCACCACACGCGCGGCGCCGCCATCCAGGCGCCCGAATCGTAGACCACGATGCGGATGCCGTCACCGAGGCCCAGCTTGCGCACCCGGCTCGAGAACTTCTCCGGGCTCGGCAGCATGTGCGGGAGCGGGCTCGCGGTGTCGGCGATGTCGTCGATGTCGAAGAACACCGCGCCGGGGATGTGGCGCTCGGCGTACTCGGCCTTCGGGTCGCGCCCCGCCGCCGGCAGGTACCACGACGCGTCGACGACGCGCAGGTCGGGCGCCGTGAGATGCGCCGCGAGCCACTCGCTCGTGACCAGCGCCTCGATCGCGTTCGCCGCCATCTCCGCCGCTCTCCCCCGGTTCGCTCAGTCGCCGGCGAAGGCGACGACGACGCGGCGGTTGTGGCGCCCCTTCTTCTCGATCTTGACCACCTCGACCGCGCCGATCTCGCCGGTCGCGCGCACGTGGGTGCCGCCGCAGGCCTGCAGGTCGACGCCCTCGACCTCGAGCAGCCGCACGCGGCCGGCCCCGCGCGGCGGCTTGACCGACATGGTCTTGACCAGCTCGGGCTGGGCGTCGAGCTCGGCGTCGCTGATCCAGCGCGGCCGCACCGCATGGTTCGCCTCGATCAAGCGGTTGAGCGCCGCGGTGATCTCGACCTTGTCGAGCGTCGCCTCGGGAAGGTCGAAGTCGAGCCGCCCGCGGCCGTCGCCGATCGAGCCGCCGGTCACCGGGCCGTCGACCACGGCGCAGAGAAGATGCAAGCAGCTGTGCATGCGCATCAGGCGGTGGCGCCGCGGCCAGTCGATCGCGGCGACCACCCGCGTGCCGGGGGCGGGCAGGGCGGCGCCCTCGGCGGGGACGTGGACGACGTCGTCGAGGCTCTCGCCCTTCCGCGTGTCGACGATCGCGACATCGCCGCCGCCGGCGATCCTGAGCACGCCCTGGTCGCCCGGCTGGCCGCCGCCCGTGGGGTAGAACACCGTGCGGTCGAGGCGGATGCCGTCGGGCGCGACCGAGACCACCGTGGCCTCGCAGTTTTCGGCGTAAGCGTCGTCCTGGAAGATCAGCTCCATCGCACAGTCTTTCGCTCGTTGGCTCGGAGCCGCCGGCTCAGTCGTCGAGCCACGGCGGCGTCGGCAACCCCTTTTCCTTCAGGAACGCCGGGTTGAACATCTTGCTCTGGTAGCGGTTGCCGTAGTCGCACAGCATGGTGACGATGACGTGGCCGGGGCCCATGTCGCGCGCCACGCGGATCGCGCCGGCGACGTTGATTCCGGTCGAACCGCCCATGACCAGCCCTTCGTGCTCGGCGAGGTCGTAGATCACCTCGAGCGCTTCGGCGTCGTCGATCTCCATCTGATCGTCGACCGGGGCGCCGTCGACGTTCGCGGTGACGCGGCCCTGGCCGATGCCTTCGGTGATCGACGAGCCCTCCGACTTGAGCTCGCCGTGGGCGAACCAGTTGTACATCGCCGCGCCGTGCGGATCGGTGAGCACGATGCGCACATCGCGCTTTCGCTCCTTGAGCGCGATTCCGACGCCCGAGATGGTGCCGCCGGTGCCGATCGCCGAGACGAAGGCGTCGACCTTGCCCTGGGTCTGCTCCCAGATCTCGGGTCCGGTGCCGAGGTAGTGAGCGCGGCGGTTGGCGAGGTTGTCCCACTGGTCGGCGAGGATGGCGCCGTTGGGCTCGCTCTCGGCGAGCTCGGCGGCGACGCGCCGCGACACCTTGACGTAGTTGCCGGGATCCTTGTAGGGCGCCGCGGGCACGAGCCGGAGATCGGCGCCGCACAGGCGCAGCATGTCCTTCTTCTCCTGGCTCTGGGTCTCGGGCATGACGATCACGGTGCGATAGCCGCGCGCGCGGGCGACCAGTGCGAGGCCGATTCCGGTGTTGCCGGCGGTGCCCTCGACGATCACGCCGCCGGGCTTGAGCGCCCCGCGTTCCTCGGCGTCGAGGACGATGTGAAGCGCGGCGCGGTCCTTCACCGACTGGCCCGGGTTGAGGAACTCGCATTTGCCCAGAATCTCGCAGCCGGTCTCCTCCGACGCCCGCTTGAGGCGGACGAGCGGCGTGTCGCCGATGAGGGCGCAGAAGTCTTCGCGAACGTCCATGAAGTCAAGCTTACCCGGGGTTCTGAGCAGGGGCGCAAGAGTAGCGGCGCGCTCGTTCGCGATCAAGCGCCGCCTCGCGGCTCGGGGGCGCGATGGCGCGGTAAATTGCTTGGCGCGCGAGGGGCAGGCCATGTATTGATTGCCCCGTGGGAGGGCGCGCCCGCCGTAGCGGGCAGCGCAGGTTTCGGCATGGAACTCTTAGAGATCAGCTATCTGGACGTTCCGCTGTTGACGTGGCTGCTGGCGGCGGCGATCGCGCTCGGCGTGATCGTCGTGCTGCGTCTCGTGCAGGCGGTCGTCGCGCGGCGTCTCGCCAGACTCGCCAAGCGCACCGAGACGCGCATCGACGACCTGTTCCTCGAGGTCGTCAACCGCACCAAGTTCCTTTTCCTGCTGGTTCTCGGCCTCTACGCGGGGGCGTATGTTTTCGCCCTGCCGGAAGATCTTCGCGATCTCGTCGAATCGGTGATCGTCGTCGCCTTCCTCATTCAGGCGGCGATCTGGGGCTCGCACCTCGTCGCCGGCTGGCTCGCGCGCCAGGCCAGGCGTCGCATGGCCGAGGACGCCGCCGGCGCCACCACGCTCAGCGTGCTGGGCACGCCGGCGCGCATCGTCGTCTGGGTGATAGCAGCGCTCATCGCGCTCGACACCCTCGGCATCGACGTCACCGCGCTGATCGCCGGCCTCGGCATCGGCGGTATCGCGATCGCGCTGGCCACCCAGAACATCCTCGGCGACCTGTTCGCCTCGCTCTCGATCGTCCTCGACAAGCCGTTCGTGGTCGGCGATTACATCGTCGTCGGCGACCAGATGGGCACGGTCGAGCGCATCGGCCTCAAGACGACGCGGGTGCGATCGTCGTCGGGCGAGCTGATCATCTTCTCCAACGCCGATCTGCTGCAGAGCCGGGTGCGCAACCACAAGCACATGGTCGAGCGCCGCATCGTCTTCGGCTTCGGCGTCGTCTACCAGACGCCGGTCGACAAGCTCGAGGAGATTCCCGGCATCCTACGCGAGATCATCGAGGCACAGGACCACACCCGGGTCGACCGCGTGCACTTCAAATCACTCGGCGACTTCTCGCTCGACTTCGAGGCGGTGTTCTACATGACCGTGCCCGCGTACGCGGTCTACATGGACACCCAGCAGGCGATCAACCTCGCGCTCATGCGGCGCTTCGAATCGCTCGGCGTCGAGTTCGCCTACCCGACCCAGACGGTGTTCCTCGAAAGGGCCAGCGAGGCCGCGCCGGCGTAGGGACCGGCAAAGGGCAGAGGCCGTGCAACGCGGCGCGCCAATCGTACGATAGAAGGAGCGGCTAGGCGCGGGCGTTCATTGCCTTTTTCGCCGCGCGGGCGAGGAAACTCGAGCGGTTCATGCCACGTTCGCTGGCGAATGCATCGATCTGCGCGAGCAGGTCGGCCGCTACCGTGATGTTGATCCGCACGGCGCGCGGCTTCGGGTCGGCGACAGTCACAAGGAACGGGATCGCGCCTTCCGTGTCTGCTTCGTCCACGATGGCGTCCAGAGATCTCGGGGCCGGGATGGGGTCACCGTCCTTTGTCATGATTTCAATATGGCCGGCGAGCGCCTCGGCGGCGCGACTCCGTGCCTCTTCCAGCGTGGCGCCGGCGGTGACGCAGCCTGGAAAATCGGGAAACTCGACGCCGTAGTCGCTATCCAAATCTTTGCGCAGAAGCGCAATATAACTTGCCATCGTTACCTCCTGCCGAGTTTGATTCCCGCGGCCTTCTCGATGCTCCGCAGTGTCTTCACCGGCAAGTCGGCGGCGGGGTGGACTATTGTCACCTTGCCGGACTTTGTGGGGTGCTTGAAGTGCCAGTGATCGCCGGTCGTGCCAACGTGGTGCCAGCCATCTTGCTTGAGCCGCCTGATAATCTTCCTGCTATGCAAGGTGTGTATCTCTACATACTATTCCAACACCGTGTCAAGCAAAATATGTGTATAAATGTGTAATTTTTTATCAAGCCCTTCGATTCGGTTCCGGGCCAAACTCCACCCCTCTTAGCTCCGAAACCGCGCCACGTGGCGGCGGCGGCAGCAGAGGCGATAGTCTTGGTTAGCCGCTTAGGAGCGCTCGAGCCCGCACCATTCGGCCATGAAAAGCGCCAGCACCTGCGTCACCTGATAGACGCTGGCGAGGTCGACCGATTCGTCGATGCCGTGGATGCTGTCGGCCTCGGGCCCGTAACAGGTGGCGGGGATGTCGCCGTAGAGGTTGAAGAAGCGTGCGTCGGTCGTCGCCGTCGTCGCCCGAAAAACGGCGTCCTGGCCGGTGACGCGGCGGTGAACGTCGGCGAGCGTGCGCATCATGTCGCCGCC
>JAZFVR010000268.1:0-10567 GCA_036447835.1 Alphaproteobacteria bacterium
GATTTCTGGCGCGCGAGGCCGACGAGCGAATCGAGGTCCGGGGCGCCGTAATCTCTGAGCTTCAGCGCCGACTTCTTGGCCATGCCCGTATCGCCCCTGCTTGCCCTCCGGCGTCCGGCTCGCAGACTTCGTGTCGTTCCCGCGACCGTGCGAGCGTCTGGGTCGGCGGGGTGCCGGAAACCGGTCTTCCTCCAGCGTGTTCACGAAGGGTTAAGAATTCGCTAACTACCTCGCCGGCCGCAGCATCGCCGGAGACGGTTTGGGGAGTCTATAGGGGGCGAAGAGTCACCACGCCGCCGGCAGGCCATGCGGGCTTTGGTCGCCGGGGCTGGCCGCGTGGGCGCATCTCGGCTAGGCTGTTGCCCGGCCCGAGGCCGCTCAACGGGGGCGCGAGGAGTTCATACGTGATCAGGCGTTTATTCTTGTCCGCGGCGTTCTCCTTGGTTGCTGCGAGCCTGATGGCTGCCGATTCGACGGTGCCGGACACCTACGGCGACGCCATGCGCTGGTACCACAAGGAGGCCGAAAAGGGCTATGCCCCGGCCCAGTTCCTGCTCGGATACATGTACGAGGTGGGCGAGCGGGTGCCCCAGGACCACGCCGTCGCGCGCGAGTGGTACGCCCACGCCGCCGCGCAAGACGAAACCCGCGCGCTCTATCGCCTCGCACTCCTCTATCACCGGGGGCTCGGCGGCGACGCCGACGTCACCGAAGCGGCGCGGCTCTATGGCCGGGCGGCCGACCGCGGCCATATCGCGGCGCAGTCGATCCTCGGCTATCTCTACGCGGTCGGCGTGGGCGTGCCGCGCGACGATGTCGCGGCGTATCTGTGGCTGTCGCTCGCCACCGATTCCGGAGATTCGGATGCGGCGGCGAACCTCGAGCTCCTGTTGCCCGGGATGACGCCCGAGCAGATCGACGCCGGCGAAGAGCGCTACAGGGACTGGTCGCCGCAGCGCTGATTGCGGTCCGGCACCACCGCGCCTCACCTCACACGAGCTGGAAGCCGTGGGCGAAGGGGTCGCGGTCGTCGATGAAGATCGTATTGAGCCCGGTGATGCGCGCCCAGCCCTCGACGCTGGGCACGATCGCCTCGCGGTTGCCCACGGTGGTGCGCGCCTCGACGCGGCCGTGGAACAGGCTGCCGATGATGCTCTCGTGGACGAATTCGTCGCCTTCCGCGAGTTCGCCGCGTGCGGCGAGCTGGGCCATGCGCGCCGAGGTGCCGGTGCCGCAGGGCGAGCGGTCGATGGCGCGGTCGCCGTAGAACACGGCGTTGCGCGCCTGCGCTTCGGCGTGCTTCGGCGCGCCGGTCCACATGACGTGGCTAAGGCCCCTGATCGTCGGGTCCTCGGGGTGGACGAACTCGCCGCTCTCGTTGAGGCGCCGGCGCAGCTCGGGGCTCAGCCGCAGCAAGTCGGCCGGGCTCAGGTCATCGAGGTCGCGGTAGTTCGCCTGCGCCTCGACGATGGCGTAGAAGTTGCCGCCGTAGGCGACGTCGACGGTGAGCGACCCGAGATCGGGGCAGTCGACCACGATGCCTTGCGAATGCAGGAACGAGGCGACGTTGGTGATGCGCACCGAATCGACGTGGCCGCCGTTCTCGACGTAAGCGGCGACGACGACGCCGGCCGGCGTGTCGAGGCGTAGGATTCCGGGTTCGGCCGGCGTCGCGAGCCCGCGCTCGATGGCCACGGTCACCGTGCCGATGGTGCCGTGGCCGCACATCGGCAGCGACCCGGAGGTCTCGATGAAGACGACGCCGAGGTCGCAGTCGTCGCGCGTCGGCGGGTACAGGATCGCGCCCGACATCAGGTCGTGGCCGCGCGGCTCGAACATGAGCCCGGTGCGGATCCAGTCGAAGCGGGCGAGGAAATCCTGGCGCCGCTCGCTCGCCGTGGCGCCCTTGAGCGGCGGCGCGCCGCCGGCGACCACGCGGACCGGGTTGCCGCAGGTGTGCGCGTCGACGCAGAAGAACGTGTGGCTCGCCATGCCGGCTTCCCTCGAAGTCGTCGGGGCCGTCGGGGAAGGATCGGCCAATCGCGCGCCGCGCGCAAGGGCGGCGGCGGGCGGGTGCCGCGGCTTGCACATTCCCGGGCCGCGGCCTAGCCTCTTTGGGATCGGTTGGCTTGGTGCGCGCACGGGGGGTGCCTTGAGCGAATGTCCGCGATCGGACGCCTGTTGAGCGCCGGGGTGCTGGCGCTGGCCACGGCCACCGCGGCCTCGGCGGCGGCGCCCGACGCGGCGCTTCTGGCGCGCCTCGCGGCGGCCGAAACGATGCGCGTCATCGTTGAACAGGCGTATTTCGCGAGGCGTCCCGACACTCTCGATACCGTGCCCATCGCCGGCCTTCGCCTGCCCTTCGAGAACGTCGCGGCGGGGCTCGTTCGCTCCGCCGGCGTGCGTGTCGTCGGTGCCGACGCGGCCACCTACGACGCGACGCTCACGATCACCGCGCAAGGCCGCGCGCTCGGCCGCATCTACCATCGTGGCGTCACCGGCCTTCTCTACGCGGGCGCCATGCTCAGCGGCGAGATCGTCTTCACGGCGCCGGGCGTCCCCGCCTGGCGCACGCCATTTTCCGTCCGCAGGCAGCCGCCGCTCGAGGTGACGCTCAACCTCGGCTACGAGCGGCCCGCTAACGCGCCATTCGTCGAGGTATTCGCGCGCAGCGCCTCGTTCGTGCCGCGGCTGATGGCGGTGATCGGCGCGATCTACGGGGTGCGGCCGCTGATCGCGACGATCGAAACGGAAGGCGACGAGGCGCTGCGGCGCAGCGCCGCCCACGCGCTCGGCGATGTCGGCGAGGCGGGCGCCGGCGAGGCGCTCATCGCCGCGCTTGCCGACGCCGACGCCGGCTTGCGGCGCGAGGCCGCTTGGGCGCTGGGGCGGCTCGGCGAGGGCCGCGCGGTGGCGCCGCTCAGGCGCGCGCTCGCCGACGCCGACCCCGACGTGCGCTGGTTCGCCGCCTGGGCGCTCGCCCGCATTACCGGTGCTGCGCTCGACGACATCATGGCGGCGACCACGGCCGGCGACGGCGCCGTATTCCCGATTTCGAACGAGCAAGATTGATCCACATCAATCCGGCGGGGGCGCCAGCTGCAATCCTTGCAGTGTCGTGAGATGCGCGCGTGGCCGCTGAGCAACGGGGAGATGTGGATCATGACCCCAACGATTATCAGCGTCGCCATACTCATGGTGGCCGTGAATGTCGCCATCTTCGTGTGGCTTCGAGGTAGCGAGTTCGCTGCTTCGTCGGTGCGCGTGACGGGCATGATGATGCGTGTCGGCCTGCGCCCCGGGACTGCTACGCTCGGTGATGCGCAAGCCGTGGCCATCATGGAAGCGACGCGGCGCCGGTGCAGGAGGTGCCCGCGTGAGGACCTTTGCGACAGGTGGCTCGCCGGAGAAGTCAGAGGGAGCAACACCTTCTGCCCCAACGCGCAGAGGTTCGACGTGCTTGCGGGAGCCGGCGGGCGCACCGCTTGACACGCGACCGATCCGCGCCGCCTCAAGGCGTGCGGGGCGGCCCGGTCATTGACAGCCGCAGGGCGGCGAACCCGCACCCCGCGTAGCCGCCGCACCACTTCCTCGCCTGCGTCGATGCGCTGGCATCGACAGACGGCCGTGCCCGCCGGCTCAGCTGGCGACGGCGTGGCGGCGGGTGAGGGAGATGAATAGGTCCTCGAGGTCGCCTTCCTCGGTCGAGAGATCGACGATGCTCAAGCCGGCGTCGTTGACCGCGGCGAGGATGTCGCCGATCGCGGTGCGGCTCGGCCGGTAGTGGATGGCGATGCGCCGCATGGGCAGGAGCTCGGCGTCGAAGCGCGCCAGCGCCGGCGGCAGCGCGTCGAGGTCCTCGGCGATGGCGATGGTGATCGACTTGCGGTCGAGCTGGCGGATCAGCGTCTGCGTGTCGTCGCAGGCGACCAGGCGGCCCTCGTGGATGATGGCGATGGTGTCGCAGAAGCGCTCGGCCTCCTCGAGGTAGTGGGTGGTCAGCAGGATCGTCGTGCCGTCGGCGTTGAGCTTGCCGACATAGCTCCAGAACTGCTCGCGCAGCTCGATGTCGACGCCCGCCGTGGGCTCGTCGAGCACCAGAACGGGGGGCGAATGCACCATCGCCTTGGCCACCAGGAGGCGCCGCCGCATGCCGCCCGAGAGCGTGCGCGCGTAAGCGTCGGCCTTGTCCGAGAGGCCGACGGCGGCGAGGATCTCGTCGGTGCGGCGCTGGCGCTTGCGCACGCCGTAGAGGCCGGCCTGCAGCTCGAGCAGCTCGCGCGGGGTGAAGAACGGGTCGATATTGATCTCCTGCGGCACCACGCCGATGGCGCTGCGCGCGGCGCGCGGGCTGTCGTCGATGTCGTAGCCCCAGATGGCGGCGCGGCCCTCGGTCTTGATGACGATGCCGGCGAGGATGTTGATCAGCGTCGACTTGCCGGCGCCGTTGGGGCCGAGCAGGCCGAAGAACGCGCCGCGCGGCACGTCGAGGTCGACGCCCGAGAGCGCCTCGGTCGCCGCGCGTCCGTGGCCGTATGTCTTGCGCAGCCCGCGCACCGTGAGGGCGTTGGCGGGCTCGCCGCTTGTCGCGCGGTCGTTCGGCATCGCCGGAATGCTGAAGGGTGGCGTGTCGTGGCGGTTGATTGTGCCGGGGCAATGGGTATCATCCGCTCGACCCCCGGGTCAACGGCCTTCGCGGGGCAACGGCACGCCATGGAACCGCCCGAGACCATCGACGTCGACGAATCGGAAGTGAGCTGCGACGGCGGCGGCGGCGCGCTCGGCCATCCGCGCGTCTACCTCAGGATCGACGCGCGCGGCTGGGTCGAGTGCCCCTACTGCGACCGCCGCTTCGTGCTCGCGGACGGCGCCTCGACAGGCTCCTAGGGCGGCGGCGACGTGTCCCGCGAGGCGGCGAGCGAGCGCGAGCGGCCCGAGCACGTCGTCCTCATCGACGGCTCGGGCTTCATCTTCCGCGCCTTCCACGCGCTGCCGCCGATGACGCGCGGCGACGGCACGCCGGTGAACGCCGTTTACGGCTTCGTCAACATGCTGATGAAGCTGCTCGACGACCTCGACGCCGAGCGCATCGCGGTGATCTTCGATTATTCGGGCAAGAGCTTCCGCAACGACATCTACCCCGAATACAAGGCGCACCGCCCGCCGGCGCCCGAGGAGCTGGTGCCGCAGTTCGGCCTCATCCGCGAGGCGACGCGCGCCTTCAACCTGCCGTGCATAGAGCGCGAGGGCTTCGAGGCCGACGACATCATTGCCACCTACGCGCGGCTCGCGCGCGAGGCCGGCTGCCACGTCACCATCGTCTCGTCGGACAAGGACATGATGCAGCTCGTCGGCGAGCGCGTCACCATGTACGACGGGCTAAGGGGGCGCTCGATCGGCGTCGACGAGGTGCGCGAGAAGTTCGGCGTCGCGCCTGAGCGCGTCATCGACGTGCAGGCGCTCGCCGGCGATTCGACCGACAACGTGCCCGGCGTACCCGGCATCGGCGTCAAGACCGGCGCCGAGCTGATAAACGAATACGGCGACCTCGATCAGCTGCTCGCCCGTGCCGGCGAGATCAAGCAGCCCAAGCGGCGCGAGAAGCTGATCGAGAACGCCGACATGGCGCGGCTTTCGCGCGTGCTCGTCACCCTGCGCGACGACGTGCCGCTCGACGACGGCCTCGACGACCTCGCCTATCGCCCGCCCGATCCCAAGGTGCTCACCGAATTTCTGCGCTCGCAGGACTTCCGCGGCATCGTCGCGCGCGCCGAGAAGTGGCTCGGGGTGGCGGAGGCGGCGGCCGAGGCGGCGCCGGCCGCGACCGAATACGAGCTGGTGCAGGAGCGCGCCGATCTCGAGCGCTGGGTCGCCGCCGCGGTGCGCGCCGGGGTCGTCACCGTCGACACCGAGACCACCTCGCTCGACGCCATGCGCGCCCGGCTCGTCGGCGTCTCGCTCTCGCTCGAACCCGGTAAGGCGTGCTACGTGCCGCTCGGCCATCAGGCCCCCGGCGGCGGGCTCGACCTCGAGGGCGCCGGGCCCCGGCAGATCGACTTCGACGACGCGCTCGCGCTCCTGAAGCCGTTGCTCGAGGACCCCGGCGTGCTCAAGGTCGGCCACAACATCAAGTACGACGCCGAGGTGCTCGCCAGCTACGGCATCGAGGTCGCGCCCGTCGACGACACCATGCTGCTTTCATACGTGCTCGAGGGCGGCCTGCACGGGCACGGCATGGACGAGCTTTCGCGCCTCCACCTCGGCGTCGACCCGATTCCCTTCAAGGAGGTCGCGGGCAGCGGCAGGAACCGGATCACCTTCGACCTGGTGCCGCTCGAGGCGGCGCGCGACTACGCCGCCGAGGACGCCGACCTCACCGGGCGGCTCCATCGCGCCCTCAAGCCGCGCCTCTTGGCCGAGCGGCTGGTCGCCGTCTACGAGACCATCGAGCGCCCGCTGATTCCGGTGTTGGTGGCCATGGAGCGCGCCGGTATCAGGGTCGAGCGCGCGGCGCTGGCCGCCGCCTCGCGCGACTTCGCCGAGCGCATCGCCAGGCTCGAGGTGGAGATCCACAAGCTCGCCGGTCACGAATTCACCATCGGCTCGCCCAAGCAGCTCGGCGAGGTGCTGTTCGAAGAGATGGGCCTCGAGGGCGGCAGGAAGGGCAAGTCGGGCGCGCATTCGACCGACGCCCGCGTGCTCGAGGCCTTCGCCGCCCAGGGCCACGAGCTGCCCGCCCGGGTGCTCGACTGGCGCCAGCTCTCGAAGCTCAAGAGCACCTACGCCGACGCCCTGATCGAGCGGATCAACCCCGACACCGGGCGCGTGCACACCTCCTACGCCATGGCCGGCGCCTCGACCGGCCGGCTCGCCTCGACCGACCCCAACCTGCAGAACATCCCCGTGCGCACCGAGGAGGGACGGAAGATCCGCCGCGCCTTCGTCGCCGAGAAGGGGCACAAGCTCCTGTCGGCCGATTACTCGCAGATCGAGCTGCGCCTCGCCGCGCATATGGCCGAGGTCGAGACCCTGAAGCAGGCGTTCCGCGACGGCGCCGACATCCACGCGATGACCGCGAGCCAGGTGTTCGGCGTCGCGGTCGAGGGCATGGATCCGATGATCCGGCGGCGCGCCAAGGCGATCAATTTCGGCATCATCTACGGCATCAGCCCGTTCGGCCTCGGCCAGCAGCTCGGCATCCCCCAGGACGAGGCGCGCGCCTATATCGACGCCTATTTCGAGCGCTATCCGGGCATCCGCGACTACATGGAGCGAACCAAGACGTTCTGTCGCGAGAACGGATACGTCGTAACGCTGTTCGGTCGGCGCTGTCACATGCCGGGCATCAACGACCGCAACCTGGCGCGGCGCAACTTCATGGAGCGCGCGGCGATCAACGCGCCGCTTCAGGGCTCGGCCGCCGACATCATCAAGCGCGCCATGATCCGCATGCCCGCGGCGCTCGCCGAGGCCGGCTTGCGCGCGCGCATGCTGCTCCAGGTCCACGACGAGCTCGTCTTCGAGGCGCCCAACGACGAGGTCGACGAGACCGCGGCGGTGGCCCGCAGGGTCATGGAATCGGTGGCGCACCTGAGCGTCCCGCTGGTCGTCGACACCGGCTGGGCCGACAGCTGGGACGAGGCGCATTAGGGCGGCCTTTTTTCGTCGCCTACCCGAGCGCGAGGCCTGCCGGGCCCGGCCCGCCCGTCGTCACGCCGCCGTATCGCCTTGGCCGCCGCGACCGAGGCGCGCGACCGCCCAGTCGGTGAGCGTCGCCACCAGCCGGCGCAGCGAGGTGAGCACGGTGGGCGGCTGGTCGCGGCGCTCGGCGAGCGCCGCCTCGACCATCGCCAGCAGGCGGTCGCGCTCGGCCTGAAGGTCGGCCTTGTCGCGCTCGAGCGCCTCTCGCGACGCTGCCACCACCACGGCCGATGCGCCGCCCGGCGTGGCCGTCCGGTCGATCGTGCTGTCGGGTTCCGTCGTCTGTTCGGTCGGAACCTCGAGCCGCACCCGCCACCGGCCGCCGCCGTCGCGATAGCCTTCGAGAGACCTGCGGCGCAACCTCATTCTCACCGCTTCGCTGCTGATTCCGAGGGCCCTAGCGGCCTCGGCGACGGACACGCCTGGCGTTCCCGTTGGGTCGTTCGTTACGTTGTGTTGCATCATGCGGGCCAACATAGACCGAACGAGCGCTCAACGCAACGGCGCAACGCCGAGGCGCTTCCGTCAGCCCGGTGAAAGGGTTCTCCTCCCCGCGCGAAATGCCGTTTCGGATGCGCTCAGGCGGCCTTGGGCGCGGCGGCCTTGACCTCGTCGGTGACGTAGGCCTCGAAGGCGTCGAAGTTGGCGCGGAAGCGGGCGACGAGCTCGCGCGCGGTCTCGTCGTAGGCGTCCTTGTCGGCCCAGGTACTGCGCGGGTCGAGCACCTTGCCGGGCACGTGTGGGCAGTTCGTGGGCACGTCGAGCCCGAAGTTGGGATCGACGGTCATCGGCGCCTTGGCCAGCGTGCCGTCGAGCGCGGCGTGCAGGAGCGCGCGGGTGTACTGGATCTTTATGCGCTCGCCGACGCCGTAGGAGCCGCCGCTCCAGCCGGTGTTGACGAGCCAGCAGGCGGTGTCGTGGCGGGCGATGCGCTCACCCAGCATCTCGGCGTAGACCGATGGATGTCGCGGCATGAATGGGGCGCCGAAACAGCTCGAGAAGGTCGCCTGGGGCGCGTTGCCGAGGCCCGTTTCGGTGCCCGCGACCTTGGCGGTGTAGCCCGAAAGGAAATGGTACATCGCCTGTTCGGGGGTAAGCCGCGCGATCGGCGGCAGCACGCCGAAGGCGTCCGCCGTGAGCATGATGACGTTCCTGGGGTGGCCGGCGGCGCCGGTTTCGGAGGCGTTGGGGATGAAGTCGAGCGGGTACGAGGCGCGCGTATTCTCGGTGAAGGCGGCGTCGTCGAGGTCGAGCGCGCGCGTGTCGGCGTCGGCGACGACGTTTTCGATCACCGTGCCGAAGCGCCGCGTGGTGGCGTAAATCTCGGGCTCGGCCTCGGCGTCGAGGCGGATCACCTTGGCGTAGCAGCCGCCCTCGAAATTGAACACGCCGTCGTCGCCCCAGCCGTGCTCGTCGTCGCCGACCAGCGTGCGCTTAGGATCGGCCGAGAGCGTCGTCTTGCCGGTGCCCGAGAGGCCGAAGAACACCGCAGAATCTCCCGCCTTGCCGACGTTGACCGAGCTGTGCATCGGCAAGACGCCGCGCCCGGGCAGCAGGTAGTTGAGGACCGTGAACACCGACTTCTTGATCTCGCCGGCATACGACGTGCCGCCGATGATGACCTCGCGCTCGGCGAAGTTGATGATGACGAAGACCCCGCTGTTGGTGCCGTCGGGCTCGGGATCGGCCTGGAAGCCGGGCGCCTGGATGACCGTGAAACGGGGCTCGAAATCGGCGAGCGCGTCGCGCGGCGGAACGATGAACATGTTGCGCGCGAACAGGCTGTGCCACGCGGTTTCGGTAACGATGCGCACCGGCAGGCGGTGGGCGGGGTCGGCACCGGCGTAGCAGTCCTGCACGAACACCTCGCGGCCCTGCAGATAGGCGAACAGCTTCTGCCTGATGCCCGCGAAGTGCTTGGGCGAGATCGGCTTGTTCACCGCGCCCCACCAGATGTCGTCGGCACTCGACGATTCCTTGACGATGAACTTGTCGTTCGCCGATCGCCCGGTGTGCTGCCCGGTGAGCACGACCAGCGGACCGCCCCGCGACAGCTGGCCCTCGCCGCGTCGGATCGCCTCTTCGTAGAGCGCCGGCGTGGTGTAGTTCCAGTGTGCCGCGGCGAGGCGGTCGAGGCCAAGGCCCTCGAGACCGTGGCAGCTTACGACCGGTCCGGATTGCTTCATGGTGCCGCCGCGCCTTTCGCCTTCTGACGGACGCATCGGGGCGCGCCTTGTGGGCGCGCCCGGTGCGGTTTAGTTCACCCCATTTCGATCATCGAAGCAAGACCGGGAAAACCTATTGATTGCAGGGGAATACCGAACGGCGGCGCTCGGGCCCGGTCCCGGTCGGCCGCTGCGCGCGCCTCGCCGGCGAGGGCGGCCAAGCGATCGCGCGCGTCCCCTGGGTCGGCGATGGGGCGCTCGAAGTCGAGGCGCAACAGCCTCGGGCCGAAGCGGATGTCGCAGCCTTCGGCATCGACGCCGACGAGCCGCGCGACGCGGTCGTCGTCGGCGATGTTGCGGCTGTGCTCGGCGAGGTCCGAGATGAGAAGGACCGGCGTCGCATCGTGGTCGATGGCGACGAGGACGAGCGAGGCATGGGGCCGGCCGCCCGCGTCGCGGGCGACGGTGGCGAGCGCGCCGCTGGCGGCGCCGCGCAGCAGCCGCCGCGCCAGCGCCGCCGGTTCGGGGTCGTTACCGCGTTCCGCCGCCTCCGTCACGGACGCTCTGCGCGGCGGCCTGGCGGGCGCTAATGGCAGTAGTTGATGGCGCCCGCCATGGTCGCGCCCCAGGGCCCGTCGCCAACGTCGTCGATCAGCTTCACCAGCCGGCGCGTGCGCGTGTCGATCACCGCCACCTGATCG
>JAZFVR010000269.1:0-5843 GCA_036447835.1 Alphaproteobacteria bacterium
GAGCGCCATCTGCAGCGTGCGCGGAATCGGCGTCGCCGTCAGCGTCAGCACGTGGACGTCGCTGCGCAAGTGCTTGAGGCGCTCCTTGTGGGTGACGCCAAAGTGCTGCTCCTCGTCGACGACGAGGAGGCCGAGGTCCCTGAAGCGGATCGATTTGCCGAGAAGCGCGTGGGTGCCGATGACGATGTCGACGCGGCCCTCCGCCAGCTCCTTCTTCACCAACGCGGCGCGCTTCTGCGGCACCAGCCGCGACAGCTGCTCGACGCGCACCGGCAGTCCGGCGAATCGCTCGCTGAAAGTGGCGAAGTGCTGGCGGCACAGCAGCGTCGTCGGCACGACGACTGCGACCTGCTTGCCGCCCATGACCGCGATGAGCGCGGCGCGCAGCGCCACCTCGGTCTTGCCGAAGCCGACGTCGCCGCAGACCAGCCGGTCCATGGGCCGCCCGCCCGCAAGGTCGTCGAGCACCTGGTCGATGGCGCGCCGCTGGTCGTCGGTTTCGACGTAAGCGAAGCGCGCGCAGAACTCGGCGTAGACGCCCTCGGGCGGCGCCAGGACGGCGGCCGGGCGCAGGCGCCGCTCGGCGGCGACGCGCATGAGCTCGCCGGCGATCTCGCGGATGCGTTCCTTGAGCCGCGCCTTGCGCGCCTGCCAGTGCGCGCCGCCGAGCCGATCGAGGCGCACGACGGTCTCGGCGGCGCCGTAGCGCGACAGCACCTCGATGTTTTCGACCGGCAGGTAAAGCTTGTCGTCGCCGTCGTAGATCAGGCGCACGCAATCGTGCGGCGCGCCTTTGAGGGTCAGCGTCTCGAGGCCGTCGTAGCGGCCGATGCCGTGGTCGACGTGGACGACGAGGTCGCCGACGGCGAGGCTCGACGCCTCGGCGATGAAGGCGTCCGAACGTCGCGCTCGCCGCGGCGGTCGCGCGAGGCGGTCGCCGAGCACGTCCTGCTCGGTGAGGACGACGAGCGCTTTCGCCTCGAAGCCGTGATCGAGGGCGAGAACGATGAGCGCGACGGCGTCGGGGCTCAGGCCCGAGACGGCGCCCCAGTCGTCCGCCGGCACGGCGCCGGCGACGCCGTGATCGGCGAGCACGCCGGCGAGGCGTTCGCGCGAGCCGGCGCTGTAGCATGCGAAGACGACGCGCCGGCCCGCACCGAGCTCGTAGGCGACGTAGTCGCGCACCGCATCGAACAGGTTGACCTCGGGCCGCGCCCGCTCGGCGGCGAAGTCGCGCGCCGGCTTGCCGCCGGCGTCGACGACGCGCGTCTCGGGGGCCTCGGCGACGCGGAAAGGCGACAGCTGCACCACGGCGCGCCCGGCCAGAAGCCGCTCCCATTCGCCGGCGTCGAGATAGAGCCGCCCGGGCGGCACCGGGCGGTAGATCGTTTCCATCGCGCCCGTCGGCGGCTCGCGCCGCGCGGCGTAAAAATCGGCGATCGCCGCGAGGCGGGCGTCGCGCGCCTCCTCTGCAAGCGGATCGAGGCTCACCGCGGCGCCGGGCAGATAGTCGAGGACCGTCTCGAGGCGATCGTGGAACAGCGCCAGCCAATGCTCCATGCCGCCGTGCCGGCGCCCGGCGCTGACCGCCTCGTAGAGCGGGTCCTCGGCGGTCATGGCGCCGAACAGCTCGCGGTAGCCGGCGCGGAAGCGCGCGACCGCGCGCTCGTCGAGGCGAATCTCGCTCACCGGCCTCAGCACGAGGCGATCGACGGCCTCGCTGCTGCGCTGGGTCAGCGGGTCGAAGGCGCGGACGCTCTCGACCTGGTCGCCGAAGAGGTCGATGCGCAGCGGCGCCGAGGCCCCCGGCGGAAAGACGTCGACGAGGCCGCCGCGCGGCGCATATTCGCCCGGCTCCATCACCGTCCCCGCGCGCGTGTACCCGTTGCCTTCGAGGTACGCGAACATCGCCTCGAGATCGAGCCCGCCGCCCGCCGCGATCTCGAAGCGCGCCCCGGCCAGGCTGTCGCGCGCCGGCACGCGCTGCACCAGCGCGTTGACCGTCGTGAGCACGATGCGCCCGGCGGGAGGGGCGGGCTCGGGCACGGCGAGACGGGTCAGCGCGTCCATGCGCTGGCTTACGATCGCCGGGTTCGGCGAGACCCGGTCGTAGGGCAGGCAGTCCCACGCCGGCAACGGAAGGCACTCGACGCCCGGATGGAAGAAGGCGAGCGCCGCTGCGAGCCGCGCCATGCGCGCGTCGTCGCGGGCGACGTGCAGGAGCTCGCGCCCCGGGCCTCTGGAGACGAGGTCGCCGAGAACCACGGCATCGTAGCCCTCGGGCGCACCGCAGATCACGATGCGGCCCGACTCCGTCAATATGTTATCGCATGAAATCAGGTAGTCACGTCCGTATATTAAAGTTCTTAATTAACTTCATCACATCGCTGTCGAACGGCGCCGGCACCGGCTTGGCGCCGCTGATCCAGCCGTAGACGTCGGGGTCGGCGCTGGCCAGCAGCGCCTCGTAGCGGTCGAGTTGATCGGCGGTCATGTGCGGAACATGGGCATCGGCGAAGCGGCCCAGCATCAGGTCGAGCTCGCGGGTTCCGCGGTGCCAACTGCGAAATCGCAGGCGTTTGCGCCGAAACTCGATCGACTCGTCCATGACTGTCTCCGCGCGAGGGACTAAGCTTATAAGCTGTCGCCGGCACCCTGTCAGCCCCTTCGGCGGCGAGGCCGGGAACGATCGGGAGAATCCGTGTCGCCACAGCCACATAAACGTCATACACGCGGTCTTACGCGCGAACATACACGCCGTCATACACGCCCAGAGGTGGATCCCTGCGCCCACCGGCGCGGGTGAGGCGCGGGATGCGTCCGCAGGTCCTGTTCCCGCTGTTCGGCGAGGTGACGACGCTCCACGGCGTCGGCCCGCGCCTCGGCAAGCTCATCGAGCGGGCGGCGGGGCCGCGCGTCGTCGATTTGCTGTGGCACTTGCCGACGGGGCTGATCGACCGCCGCTTCGCGCCCAAGGTGGCCGAGGCGCCCGCGGGCCGCATCGCCACCATCACCGTCCGCGTCGACGCCCACCTGCCGCCGGCGGTGCCGCGGCGCCCCTACAAGGTGCGCTGCGCCGACGACACCGGCTTTCTCCACCTTGTGTTCTTCCACGCCCGCGAGGACTACCTGCGCAAGGTGCTGCCCGAGGGCGAGCAGCGGGTGGTGAGCGGCCGTGTCGAGCGCTACGGCGACGAGATCCAGATGGCCCACCCCGACCACATCGCGCCGCTCGCCGAGGCCGCCGGCCTGCAGACCGTCGAGCCCGTCTACCGCCTCACCGAGGGGTTGACGCTCAAGCCGCTCGCCAAGGCGGTGCACGAGGCCGTGGCGCGCGCCCCCGACCTCGACGAATGGCTCGATCCGGCGTACCGCGAGCGTCAGAAATGGCGCGGCTGGCGCGCGGCGCTCGGCGGCGCCCATGCGCCTGCCGACGAGGCCGCGCTCGAGCCCACGGCGCCGGATCGCTGCCGCCTCGCCTTCGACGAGCTGCTCGCCAACCAGCTGGCGCTCGCCCTCGTTCGCGCGCAGCAGAAGCGCCAGCCGGGCCGGCCGCTCAAGGGCGACGGACGCCTCGGCGACAAGGTCGCCGGGGCGCTTCCCTACCGCCTCACCGGCTCGCAGCGCCGCGCCATCGAGGAGATCGCCGCCGACATGGCGACGCCGGGCCGCATGCTCAGGCTGCTCCAGGGCGACGTCGGCAGCGGCAAGACCGTGGTGGCGCTCCACGCCATGCTCGTCGCGGTCGAGGCCGGGACCCAGGCAGCGCTGATGGCCCCGACCGAGATCCTGGCGCGCCAGCATCATGCGGTGCTGGCGCCGCTCGCCGAGGCCGCCGGGCTCGGCGTCGGCCTGCTCACCGGGCGCGACAAGGGCAAGGCGCGCGAGGCCGTGCTCGCCGGCTTCAAGGGCGGCGAGACCGCCATTGCCGTGGGCACCCACGCGCTGTTCCAGGAGGGCGTCGCCTTCCGCGACCTCGGCCTCGCGGTGATCGACGAGCAGCACCGCTTCGGCGTCCACCAGCGCCTCACCCTCGGCGCCAAGGGCCGCGGCGTCGACATGCTGGTGATGACGGCGACGCCGATCCCCCGCACGCTGATGCTCACCGCCTACGGCGACATGGAGGTGTCGCGCCTCACCGAGAAACCGGCCGGGCGGCGACCGATCGACACCCGGGTAATTCCCCTGGGCCGTCTCGACGAGGTGGTGGCGGCGGTGCGCCGTGCCGTCGACGACGGCGCCCGGGTCTATTGGGTGTGCCCGCTGGTCGACGAGTCCGAGACCGTCGACCTCGCCGCGGCGGTCGAGCGCCACGCCGCGCTCAAGGCGGCGTTCGGCGAGCGCGTCGGCCTCGTCCACGGGCGCATGAAGGGGGCCGAGAAGGATGCGGCCATGGCGGCCTTCGCCGAGGGCGCCATCGACGTGCTGGTGGCGACCACGGTGATCGAGGTCGGCGTCGACGTGCCCGGCGCCACGGTGATGGTGGTCGAGCACGCCGAGCGCTTCGGCCTCGCCCAGCTGCACCAGCTGCGCGGGCGCATCGGCCGCGGCTCGGCGGCGTCGAGCTGCCTTCTCGTCTACGCCCCGCCGCTCGGCGAGACGGCGCGGGCGCGCCTCAACATCCTGCGCGAGACCGACGACGGCTTTCGCATCGCCGAGGAGGACCTGCGCCTGCGTGGCGCCGGCGAGCTCCTGGGCACGCGCCAGAGCGGGCTGCCCGCCTTCCGTCTCGCCGACCTCGCGGTGCACGCAGAGCTGCTCGCCGCGGCGCGCGACGACGCGCGCCTTGTCCTCGAGCGCGACCCCGAGCTGACGACGGCGCGCGGCAAGGCGCTGCGCACGCTTCTCTACCTGTTCGAGCGCGACCTCGCGGTGAAGTTCCTGAGGTCGGGGTAGGCCGCGGTCGAGCGAACGTCCATGCCGCGATCGCGGCTCTCACACTTCGACAAGCCCAGTATGAGTTTCGACAAGTTCAGTATGAGGATTTGCGAGACCGTAGAGCGATGCCGCTCAGCGCTGCTTGCCTTCGCTCACCAGCTTGGGCGCCTCCTCGGGCACGCAGGGGATCGCAGGCGCCGCCTTCTCCTCCTCCCGCCGCGTGTCGGGCGGGGTGACGACGCCGCCCGAGATGACCATCTTGATGCCCTCCTCGACGGTCATGCTGAGGAAGGTAACGTCGCGACGCGGCAGAAACAGGAGATAGCCCGAGGTCGGGTTGGGCGTGGTCGGCAGGAAGATGTTGACGACCTCGTCCTCGATGACGTTCTGCACCTCGCCCTTGGTGGTGCCGGTGGCGAAGCCGAGCGCCCAGCTGCCCTTGCGCGGATACTCGATGAGCACGACCTGGCGAAACGCCCGCGACTTCTCGGCGAAGACGGTTTCGAAGATCTGCTTGAGCGCGCTGTACATGCTGCGCACCACCGGCATGCGCGCCAGCATGTGCTCGCCCCAGCGAACCAGGATACGGCCGGCGAAGCCGGCGGTGAGGGCGCCGATCAGGGTCATCACCACGAACACGACGACGAGGCCGAGGCCGGGCAGACTGAACGGCAGATAGGTCTCGGGGTTGTAGCGCTCGGGGATCAGCGGCGTGACCTTGCCGTCGACGAAGTCGATGAAGAGCCACGACAGATAGAGCGTGATGCTGACCGGCGCGGTGACGATGATGCCGGCGAGAAAATACGTCCTCAGGCGCGCGAACGGACCCGCCTTGCGGATCTTTCGCGGGCCCACCGGATTGCCGGGGGGGACCTCCTCCGGCGGCTTGGGGTCGATCTCGTCGTTCATGGCCCGGAACGCCTCGTGGCGCGCGGCCGGTGCCTTGCCCCGGCCGCGTCAACCTG
>JAZFVR010000270.1:0-3886 GCA_036447835.1 Alphaproteobacteria bacterium
ATCAGCTCGATCTTGTAGCCGTCGGGGTCCTCGATGAAGGCGATCACGGTGGTGCCGTGCTTCATCGGCCCAGGCGGGCGGGTGATGGTGACGCCCTCCTTCTCAAGCTGCTCGCAGGTGGCGTAGATGTCGGGCGCGCCGACGGCCAGGTGACCCCAGCCGGTGCCGAGGTCGTAGGGCTCCTCGCGGCCCCAGTTGTGGGTCAGCTCGATCACCGTGTGCGTCGCCTCGTCGCCGTAGCCGACGAACACATTGGTGAACTCGCCGCCCGGGTAGTCCTTGTGGCGCAGCACCTTCATGCCCAGGAGCCGCGTGTAGAAGTCGAGCGAGCGGTCGAGGTCGCGCACCCGGATCATGGTGTGCAGGAGCGCGAACTTGCCGGTATCGACTGCGGGTGCTGCCTCCGCCATGGTCCTTCCTTATCGTCTATTCCAATGTCGCGTCGCCCAGCGCCTCGCCGAGCAGCAGGTGGAAGCGGCGCACGCTGGTTTCCCAATGGGGCGACAAGACGCCCCCGTCGTCCATCACCGGCGAGGCGCGGCCGGCTTGCAGGCGCTCGACCACCGCGTGGTCCTCGGCATGGACGCGGCGCCACAGCGCGGCGAGCTTTTCGACCGCCGCGGCGTCGGGCACACCGTCGCCCAAATGGTAGATGACGCGCCACTGGCGCGTGCGGTCGGGCGCCTCGGCCAGGCCGAGATGAACGCCGAGCTGGTCGGGAGCGTAGTGCCCGAGGATGAAGTTGGGGAACAGCGCGAGATAGAGCGAGCTCATGTCGAGCGCGTCCGCCGGCACCGGATGCCCCGTGTCGGCGGACTCGGACGCTACGTCGATGGCGCAGCCGAAGCAGGCGCCGTCGTCGATCATGTAGTGCTCGCGCAAGGGCTGGCCGGACGCCGAGTGCGAGTGCACCACGGGCACGTGGTAGGGCTCGACGAAGTTCTCGACGAGGAACTTCCAGTTGGCCTTGACGCTGCCGAGGTCGAGCTTGGCGAGCGGCGTCAAAGATGCGAGGTCGAGGTCGTTGAGCCGGCGGGCGAGCGGCGCGACGTGCTCTTCGAGCGGCGGCGCGGCGCCGTCGAGATTGACGAACACCCAATCATGCCAGACGCCGCAGCGCACCGGCTTGAGGCTGTGCGCGGCGCGGTCGAAGCCGTCGACTCGGGGTTTGCGGTAGCCGCCGAAATGCGGCGTCGCCCGGAGCCGCCCGTCGAGGTCGTAGGTCCAGGCGTGATAGGGGCAGACCAGCGCGGAAAGCCCCCGGCGGGCTGCGCCGACGACCGTGTGACCGCGGTGACGGCAGACATTGTGCAAGGCATTGATACGGCCCTCGGCGTTGCGCACCAGCACGAGCGGTTGGCCGGCCACCGTCACCGGCACCGCATCGCCCGGGCGGCCGAGCTCGTGGGCGAAGCCGACGAAGCACCACGACGGCGCGAACACGCGAGCATACTCGGCGTCGAGCACCGCCGGGTCGGTATAAGCGCGGCCCGGCAGGCCGTGGACGACGTCGCCCGCCGGAACGTCGCGCCGCGTCGTTGCAACATTCGACATCGCGTCACCCATCGCCGTCAGCGCATATCTCCGGCCACTCTGCCATTCCGCGCGGCGCCCCACAAAGAGAATCCGGCGCCATTCCGGCACCGGGGAACCAGCGTGTTCGATTACGAATTACCTTCTAGAACGATAAAAAGCCTATTGTAAACACATAATTTCGGATATAGGTTACGAATTCCATAACAACTGGCTCGCAGAAATATGTATTCCGTATTCGTCATGCGACCCACGCGAGACCGGCGCGCGATGCCGTGAGTAAGCAACAGAGAGTCGATCTGGCGACCAAGGCGTCGGCGGTTCCGGTCGATGGCGTCGCGGCGGGCCGGCCGCGCACCGCCGCGCTGTCGACGCCGGCGGACCAGCTCAACCGGGCGATCATCAAGATGCTGCAAGACGACGGCCGGCTGCCGTTCAAGACCATCGCCCAGGCGCTCGACGTCTCGGAAGGCACCGTGCGCAACCGGGTGAGCTGGATGAAGCAGGCCGGCGTGCTGCGCATCGTCGCCGTCGCCGATCCGGTGGCGATGAACTACGTCGCCGACGCCATGCTGGGCGTCAAGGTGGCGCCGGGGACGACGCCCGCGAGCGTCGCCGAACGTCTCGCGGTGCATCCGGAGGTCGTCTACATCCTGTGGGTCAGCGGTCGCTTCGATCTCTTGGTCGAGGTGGTGTGCGAGTCCGAGGACGATTTTCTCGAGTTTCTGCAGCGACACTGTTTCGGCGCGCCCGACATCGGCAACCTCGAGGTGATGACCGGGCTCGCCATGTACAAAAACCAGTTCCTGCTCAAGCAGGACTTCCCGTGATCGCGGCGACCGTCCTCGCCGCGGCCATCGAGAGGAGGGCACAGGCATGAACGTCGACACGACGACGACCGGCGCCGTTTTGGAAGATGACGGCCGGGGCGCGGCGAGCGCCCCAGCCGAGGCGAAGATCTATCCCGAGTCCATGGTTGAGGCGCTGCCCGGGCCCGAGCGCGTCGCCGAGGCCAAGGCGAAGCTCGAGGAGGCGGGCGTCAAATACGTGCTGTCGTGTTGGATCGACTTGCTCGGCATCCCCAAGACCAAACCCGTGCCGGTGCGCGAGTTCCAGGCGCTGTGCGCCGGCAAGGGGCCGCAGTTCGCGGTGCACTCGGTCTCGATGGTGCCCGAGCTGGGGCCGGCCGATTCGGACCAAATCCCGATCCCTGACCTCGACAGCCTACTGATCTGCCCGTGGGATAAGTCGACCGCCTGGGTGTTCGCCGACCTCTACTGGGAGGACAAGCCCTACAACCTGTGCCCGCGCCTGGCGCTCAAGCGCCAGCTCGCGAAGGCGCTCGAGGCGGGCCTCAGGCCGATGGCCGGCGTCGAGCCCGAGTTCATCGCGATGCGCTACGACGAGGGCGGCAACCCGGTCAAGGCGTTCGACGAAGACCCGGCGCTCGCCGGCGGCGCGCCGGCCAGGCGCCAGGCCTGGGGCTACGACGCCGAGGCGTCGATCGATTCGCGCGCGTTCCTCGGCGAGCTGATCGACATCCTCGAGGCGCTCGAGTGGGAGCTGCACGACGTCGTCGCCGAGGGCGCGTACTCGCAGTTCGAGCTCGACTTCGGCTACACCGACGTGCTCGCCATGGCCGACCGCTACACCTTCCTGCGCGTGCTCTTGAAGGAGGTCGCCAAGAAGCACGGCATGTTCATCACTTTCATGCCCAAGCCGACGATGGGCGACTGGCGCTCGGGCGCGCACATCAACCTCAGCCTGGCCGACGCCGAGACCGGCGCCAACCTGTTCGAGGACGGCCAGGGCGGCTGGTCGGACACCGTCTACAAGGTGCTCGGCGGGCTTCTGCGCCACGGCGGCGCGCTGACCGCGATCACCTGCTCGACGGTCAATTCGTACAAGGGGTTGGTGCCCAAGGTGCCGGGCTTCGAGGGCGGCGTCTACACCTGGGCGCCGACCCATTTCAGTTACGGCATGAACAACCGCTCGGCGATGCTGCGCCTGCCGCAGAACCGCTTCTGCATCGAGAACCGCGCCACCGACATGTGCATGAACGGCTACCTCGGCATGGCAATGACCACGGCGGCCGCGCTCAAGGGCGTCACCGAGAACCTCGATCCGGGTCCGGCGCTCAACAAGGACCTCTACGCGATCACGCCCGAGGAGTTCGACGAAAAGGGCATCCAGCGCCTGCCCAGGAACCTGCTCGAGGCGATCGAGATCTTCGACGCCGACGAGCTGGCCAAGGAGGTGCTTGGGCCGGTGATGCACGACTCCTACAGCCGCTACAAGCACGACGAGTGGGACCGATTCAGCGTCACCATCACCGAGTGGGAGCGCAAAGAGT
>JAZFVR010000271.1:0-3215 GCA_036447835.1 Alphaproteobacteria bacterium
GGCTCGACCGCGAGGGCTTCATCCGCCGGCTTACCGCGGAGCTCATCGACGCCGAGACCAACCGCGCCACCGGCATCACCATCGGCGTCACCGGGCCGTGGGGAAGCGGCAAGTCGTCGATCATCCACCTCCTGCATGCGCACATCACCGCCGAGCACGCGGACGCCATCGTCGTCCGCTTCGACCCCTGGCTCTATTCGGGCGTCGGCGACCTCGTCGCCCACTTCGTCACCGAGCTGACCGCGACGCTCGCCGCCACCCCCGGCGACATCGACAAGACCGGAGAAGTGGCCGAGGCCATCGTCGCCTACGGCGACCATCTGGCGTCGCCCGTTTCCCTGGCGCCGTACGCGCGCGAGACGGGCATCGCCGACCCGCTCGACGGCGGCCTCTCGGTGCTGCGCGGGCGCGCTATCGAGGCGCTCGACCGGCTCGCGCGCCCGGTCGTGGTGCTCGTCGACGACCTCGACCGCCTCGCCGACCACGACGTCCAGACGATGGCGCGGCTGGTCAGCGCGGCGCTCGATTTCCCGTCGATCTCCTACGTGCTCGCCTACGACGTGGGCCGCATCATCCAGGCGCTCGGCTCGGGCGCGGAGGAGGAGCGGCGCCTGCACCGCGGGCGCTCGTTCCTCGAAAAAGTAGTGCAACTGCAGCTGCCGCTGCCGGCGACGCTCGCGGGCGAGATCGAACGGCTGCTCCTCGTAGAGCTCGCCGCCCTCGAGAGTCAGGTGTCCCTGCCCGAAGGATGGCGGGAGATGTCGCACTTCCGGGAGCTGGCCGCGATCCTGACGCCGGCGGTGCTGCGCAACCTGCGCGACGTCAAGCGGCTGATCGGCACCTTCCGCATGCTGGCGAGCATGGTGGGCGGCGAGGTCGACTGGGTCGACCTCCTGGGTTTCTGCGCGCTGATGGCGCGCGCGCCGGGCGCGGTCGAGAACATCCGCCGCGATCCCGACAAGGTGGTCGTCGACCCCGGCGGGGCAACGTCGCCGGTGCGGCTCTCGGGCGCCGAGCGCCGCCTCGCCGACGAGCGGCTCGCCGAGATCATCCCGCCCGAGGAACGCGACGACGGCGTCAGGCAGCTGATGGCCAAGCTGTTCCCCAACTTCTCGCGCGACATGATGGAGCCCGAGATTGGGACCGACGCGATCTGCCGCACGCGCTGCCTGTTGACGACGCTGCGCCTCGGCGCGGCGCCGACGCGGTACACGCGCGAGCGGATCGAGGGTTTCCTCGCGGCCGACGCCGAGGAGATGCGCGCGCTGTTGCGCGAAGCCGTCGGCGACGGCAGCCTCGCCACCTTCTTCGCCCGCCTCGGTGACGTCTGCCTCGAGCGCGCCGATGTCGACCACGAGCGCCTGTGGCAATGCCTTGCCGCGGCGGCCGACGCGCGCGACGCCGGGCCGCCCGACGAGGCGGCGCTCGCGCTGGCGCCCGCGCTCGCCGATTTCTTCTTCGACCTCGTCGGTCGCTCGGACGGCTTCAAGGCGCGCGCCCGCGGACTCCTCGAGGCGATGATCGAGCGCCGCGACGTAGTGCTCACGGCGCGCATCCTGCGTCGCCACGTGATCGCCCACGGCGTGCTCGGCAACGCCGCCGAGAGCGAGATCGTCGAGATGCCGCTCAATCCCAAGGAGACGATCCAGGCGGTCAACCGCCTCGCGCAAGCGCACCGCGAGGCGCTGCTCTCGGGCGATTTCCTGGCCCGGCTCAGCGACCCCGCGGCGCTTCTCAACCTGGTCGACAGCCGCGTCTGGGACGACGAATGCCGCGCCCGCATCGACACCACGCTCGACGACGCCGGCCAGCTCGACACCCTCGTCGCGCTGCTTCACGGCGGGGCCAAACGTCTCGACCCCTACGCTCTCGCCCGCCTCGTCGATCCCGCGCAGATCGCCTCGCGCGCCAAGGTGCGGCTCGCCGAGGCCGATTTCGAGGCCGCGCCCCAGGGCCTGCGCGCGGCGTATCAGGAGGCCGCCGGCGGCTGAACCGTGGGCGCCGCAGCGTCGGCGCCGGTCTGCTGCATGCCCCTACCGCTCATCGAGCGCCTTCCACGGCATCAGCCGCGGGAGCCAGCGCGGAACGTTGTTCTTGTAGAGACGGTAATCGTCGCTGAAGCGGCGCGCCAGCCCGGGCTCCTCGATGAGCGGGATGTAGACCATGTTGGCGGCGGCGAACAACGCCGCCCAGGCGGCCAGCGGCAGCGACTGGAACATCAGCGTCTCGCTGGCAAGGACCGCGATGACGCCGCTGATCATCGGGTTGCGCAGGTGGCGGTAGACGCCGGCGACCACGAGCCGCTCGGGCGGCGCCCACGGCGCCGGCGTGCCGCGGCCGACGCGCGCGAACAGCGCCATCGTGCGCGCCATCAGCGTGAGCCCCACGGCGGCGAGGACGAGCGCCAGCCAGAACGCCGGCCCGCCGGCCGAGGCGAGGGCGCCGGCATATACGGTGCCTGCGCTCCACCACAGGATGAGCGCCGGCACGAACACCAACGCGGTCCCCGGCAGGATGACGATGGCGCGCAACAGCAAGTGTTTCCCGGGCTCGGTCAAGACGGTCCTCCGCTTGCCCACGACGCCGAATCGGGCCTTGATCGCTGCGCCGCCGACGGTATATGCATTCATAGATCCAAATATAGACTCAGGCGGCCGAAGCGAAGGCGCGTGGCGATGGGATCCGCGAATGAGCGCACTGGAACACCGGCGGCGAAGGCCGCCGCCGTGGTTGCGCTCGCCGGGCTGGCGCTCGGCGCTTGCGGCTTCGCGGGCCCCGACCGACCGGCCGTCGCGCCGGTCGCGGCGGCGCTCGACGCCCGCGATCGGGCGGTCGAGGCGCAGGCCTTCCAGCACGCGCTCGAGAACAACAGGCTCGGCGAGAGCGCCAACTGGTCGAACCCCGAGACCGGCCGCCTGGGCACCGTGACGCCGACGCGCACCTACGAAGCGAGATCGGGCGCGGCGAGAGCGGGCGCGCCGTGCCGCAGCTACCGGCGCACGGTGACGGCGGCCGGCAAGACCGCGGTCAGCCACGGCGCCGCGTGCCGGCGGGCCGACGGCGTGTGGCGGGTCGCCGCCGCGCCGGCTCGCGGCTACCCGCGCACCTACTATTACCCGCGCTACGCCTACGCCTACCCGAACTACGCCTACCCCTACTACGGCTACCGGCACTACTACGGCTACTATCCGCGCTACCGCTACCGATACCGCTAC